>JAJZZP010000178.1 GCA_021797515.1 Bacillota bacterium
GGCCAGCCCGTCGACCCCAACGTGTTGGCTAATCTCAATTGGGTGCCCGAGAACTTTCATGGCGAGTGGAATTATGTCATCGCGCCGCAACCATAAATGACTAAGTTATTTTACAGGGAGTCCTTAGATGCAATGATGGAACAACGAGTCGCCGTATGGTTAGTCGCAGTGTATCATAAGAAGAAGCTCTCACACCATCAGTGGAGCAATTTGCGTGTATTGCGAGGAGTAGTTGGACTGAGCGGCGTCTCGGCAGAAGAGACAACACCAATTCTTATCATGAGGATAGTCCCCGGTTTGGGAAGTCCTACTCGGTGTTGCCCTATTCTGCCCTATTCCAAACGAACGTGCTCGCCCTCTTGAACATGCGGAAGGCGAGCTGAATCAATGAGACAACGAATGGGTATACCTTTACGATTCAAGACTAGAACGGAGCGGTAGCGCGAACGAAATGCCGTTGCCACAATTGTTAGCAGTTTCGCTTGCGGCATACTCCGCTGACTTGATCTCGCACCGCCGGAGTTAGCCACCCACTCCTCGCGTGGGGCCATCGGTTGCTACCGGTTTGGCTACCATATTTGTAGGCTGATCTGGTTGTGTGAGTAAGGCCCTCCTAATCTAACGTTCTCTTGATTCTTCTTCCGATTGCCATATCGACACGGGAATGCCCACATGCTCTACCACCGACAGTTGTGCCACCGAAGTCCGGGCCATCCGCCAAAGATGTTCGGCACACTCGTGGTGTACCAAGAATAAAAGTGCGCGACCCCCCGAAAGCGGTTTTTGATGAACGGATCTGAGACTCAGGCCGTGTTTTGCCAACGTAACAGCCACTTGTGCCAACGTTCCGGGACGGTCCAATACTTCAAGGCGCCAATAGGACATGACGCGGGAATTTTCCGATCCGTCTAGCTTCAGATGGCGATCAACAACTGGCCAGAACTCATGATGTTGCCCCATAAGGTCTCTCACCGCTTGCAAAACATCACTCAGGATTGCACTCGCCGTCGGATAGCCGCCAGCGCCCAAACCATAGTACATAACATTTCCCACCGGATCTGCCTCTACCCAAATGGCATTGTAAGCACCCATCACTTGAGCAATCGGATGATTTTGTGGCAAGAAAGTTGGTCTCACCGAAATTTTCATCGTATCCTGTTGCCGGTGAGCAGTTGCGATCAGCTTAAGTACCCACCCCTCACTCAGGCCGTAGGCAATATCGTCCTGGGTAATGCCAGCGATCCCATCTACTTGCACATCATCAGGTGACACCCAAGTGGCAAAACCCACGGTCGCCAAAATCGCAATCTTTCTTCGCGCATCATAGCCCGCGATATCGTCGGTCGGGTCTACTTCTGCGTATCCTTCGCGCTGTGCTTCACGCAATGCTGTTGAAAACTCTAGGCCGTCTTGGGTCATCCGTGACAAAATATAATTAGTGGTGCCGTTGACCACACCGGTAATGGAATGAATTTGATTACCGGCCAATCCACGACGAATTCCTTGAATAACAGGAATTCCCGCCCCTACGCTAGCCTCAAAATATACACCAGCCCCACTCTTACGACTGGCCTCCCAAATCTCCAAACCTGCATGGGCCATGACTTCCTTGTTGGCTGTAACCACTGCCTTGCCGCGTTTTAGAGCCGCTAACATCAATGACCGTGCGGGTTCCATGCCGCCCATCAACTCGACTACCACCGCGACTTCGGGGTCATCAATAATATCTCTGGCATCCGTGGTTAGTCGAGAGTCGTAATCAAGGTGGCGATCAGGATGGCGCACCAAAATTTTTTTAATTTCCATGGCATTCTCACAAGCCGAATGACCATCGGATTGAAATCGGGACAACGCCCGGACAAAAGCGTTCCCGACAGTACCCAAACCCATCAATCCAATTTTTATTGACTGCCCCATAGCAACATCCTCTTCCGCTGGCACAAGATGTCACATTTTACGCAGCAATGACGCTTACCGTGTTTGTCCCAGGATTTTTTTGCACTAAGCAAGCGCCTCTCAAGGAACTGTCAACGCGCAACGGATTTCCGCCCCGCGCCCCGCTCTTATTCCGCGGGGGTACGACACGAAAGGACGCAATGGCTTGTCACTTCAAGTTGAACCGTTAAGCATTGACTGATACAAAAAGGCAATTTACAGCCCAAATTATTTTAGGTGACCCCAACGCACAGATCCATTAGTTGTGACCAAAGAGGGCACGTCTCGCACTCCAAGCCCGTTCCGGGCAAGTCAAATATGCTGCCATACATCTCGAACCATGACATCCACCGTCTGGGAATGAATCGGTCGAAATCCTAAGACTGATGACGCATCTTCAATGGAGGCTACCAGTATTGGGGGATCCCCGGGCCGTCGATCAGTAAAAGAAATCGGTATGGCCGTTCCCAAAACGCGCTCAAACCCACGGATGACCTCAAGAACGGAATGTCCCTGACCAGAGCCTACATTGAAAGGTCGTGATGCCCCTCCCCGTTGTAGATAGTACCAGGACAAAATGTGAGCCTCCGTAAGGTCGGCCATATGAATGTAATCACGGATCGCTGTTCCATCCGGGGTGGGATAATCGTGGCCATATACCAGAGGATCCTGCTGGCGACGAATTGCATCCGCAATTCGTGGTAACAAATGAGTCTCCGGTTGATGGTACTCCCGCACACCGCCCACAGTTCCGGACACATTGAAGTACCGAAGCGCCACCCATTTGGTTCCATACGCTGCCCCGTACGATGACAGTACTTCTTCAAACTGGCGTTTAGTAATGCCATAAGGGCTCATCGGCATAGTCGCCGCGGTTTCGTTAATGGGCACGGTATCCGGATTACCATAAACAGCGGACGAGGAAGAAAAAATGATAGGTACCTCGGGACCCAACTCCACCAACGCATTCAACATGTTGATACCTGCGACCACATTGTGAACAAAATAAGGCAACGGTTGAGTCACTGATTCAGGCACCACAATGAGTCCTGCACAGTGATAAACGACATCCACGTGATGATGCTGAAATATATCGTGCCACAACTTGCGATCTCCTACATCGCCCCGCATCACCGAAACCGCTCCGACTTGGTTCGGCACCTGGCGATGGTCTACCAAGACAGGTTCAATGCCCCGAGATTGCAATGCATAAGCTAACGACTGACCCACGTATCCTAGCCCGCCGGTTACTACCGATATGTGCGTTTTCATAACTTGTTTGTTCCCACCTTGTTCGACGAATTACGACGAGGGTTTTAGGTTGTAGAAGCGCCTGATTGTTGTTGCAATCCTTTCCATGCCGCCCGATAGACATAATTGGCTAAGTGCTCGACCGTCAGCCGTTGTGTCTTCTCTCGTCGTGTGGTCCCCCACTGCATTTGCAAATGACACCCCGGATTGTTAACTAAGATCCGATCCGGCCGCTGGGTTTCCACCTCCGCCATTTTTTGATCGAGAATTTGCAGCGCCCAATCGGTATGCACCAAACTGTAAGTACCAGCCGATCCACAACACCGATTTTGACTGGGCAATGGTACAAACGTGTCCCCGGCAACCCGCTCCAGCACAGCCACCGCGTCTTCCCCTGCTTTTTCTACATTAACCAAGTGACAGGAATTTTGCAACGTCACCCGTTCCCCTTCCCCGACTAAGGAGACCTCTTGCCCATAGCGAAGAAATACAGTGGCCCAGTCGCAAATCCGAGCGCTAAACTGTCGCGCGCGTTCTGCCCAGACTGGGTCGTCCGCCAATACTTCTCCGTACTCCATCAGCATGGCGCCACATCCCCCTGCCGTGTTGACGATGAGGTCGGTAGTCCCTTCAAAGGCGGCAATATTCTGCCGGGCCAGTTGCCGGGCCTTTTCTGCGTCTCCCGAGTGCCAATGCAGTGCCCCACAACAGGTCTGTGTGCGTGGGGTGTGCACCGCCACCGCTGCCATGGTCAATAAGTGTTGCGCTGCCCTATTAGCTTCGGGAAACACCGCGCTCATCATGCATCCCGCGAAGAATTGCGCCGCATAAATGGCTTCGGGTACGTTCCTCGGTGCGGGCGGCAACGGTTGCTGGGGTCTCAACATCGGGAAAAACTGACGCAGCGAGGCTGGTAAGGGCACCTTCTGCCACCGGCGGGCCCATCGAGTGAAGCGCGCTAAGCGGCGCGGACGCGTTACCGCTCCAAGTGCCTGGCGCACGATCCATGGCGACCGCTGCGTTGCGGGGCGCTCCCTCCAGAGCTGATCTCGGCCGGCTTCCAAAATACGATGATAGGGCACCCCTGACGGGCACGCGGTTTCACAGGCACGACAGTCCAGGCAGTAGGTCAGCGCTTCTTCTAACCCGACCCCGACGGGTATTTCGCTCCGGGCCAGGGCCTCGACCATGGCGATCCGTCCCCGCGGAGACGCCAACTCACTGCCCGTGATTTGGTAGGTCGGACACGTAGGCAAACAAAACCCGCACTTATTGCAATGATTGATCTCTACTAAAATCTCCTGCCATGCCATTAGGACACATCCTTTGTCACCGGAGCAAACACCCCCCGCGGATCAAATACGCGGGTAATTCCGGTCTCAATATCCTGCCATTCGGTCGCGCGATACGACCACACCAACTCCCCGTCCAATCGTCGTAACAGACCGGGAAGTGGCTCGGACACAGCCCCAAAAATTTCATACGCTCCCGAGTAGGGAAACAGAGCGACCCGTGCTGAGGAGGGGAGCCCAGAGAAAATCTCCAATAATTCACGGGGGTTGACTCCCCCTTCGGCATAGGCTCGGTGATCACGGGCATTCTCCCATGCTTCCAAGCGCCAGCAGTCCCAGGCATCAGCGACCCCCACGGGGTCGGATGCGCTCCGAACATCGTTGGGAACCCGAACGAATGACGGTGCCCACAGGTCCGCATGATCTCCGGCCAGCAGCAAATGCCACCGCTCCTCGTCGCGCACCAACAACGCACCTTCCGGGCGGGCAGGCGTCGTTAATAACGAGAGGGCGTCCGCCAACAACCCCGGCCCGTCCGTGCTATCCACGATGAGCATTTGGGGATTGGGCGCCAGCGGCCGCAATCGCAAAATAAGGGAGGTCAAGACGCCGAGGCGCCCGTGGGATCCCACCGCCAGTTTGGTCACATCATACCCGGCCACGTTTTTCGTTGTCTTGCGACCAAATCGCAAGAGGCGTCCTTGGCCATCGATCCATTCCACGCCCAACACCCAGTCGCGCCAAGACCAAGGATGGCGCCAGATCCGGAGGTTGCTGGCGACCAGTCCCCCTACTGAATCTTTTTGCCCCGGGTACACACCCGGCAAATCCAGCCCCTCTGCCCGCACCAAGGAGGCCAAATCCCCGGCATTCATCCCGCTTTCCACCTCGATGGTCAAATTTTCCCGATCAAAGTCCCGCACTCGATTCCACTGCCGAGTGTCTAATGGGACGGCATCCGGCATGGGCTCATCCCATCGCATGCGCCATCCTGCCCCCCGCACCACCAATGACTGGTGTCGGTGGAAAGCGGCACGGATCAGCGATTGTGCCTCCTCCACGGTGACCAGCGTCGCTCCGGGCTCCCGAGAGTCCTCGGGAGGTACAGGGGCAATCGCAGACACCGGAAGAATAGCCTTCAAAGGATTCAGACGATTGTCCGGGTCGAAGACGGTTTTCAGTCCTTGCATAATGTGCTGTTCTTCGGCACTATACATCAACGGCAAATGTTCGACTTTGTCAATCCCAATGCCGTGCTCTCCAGTGATCGAACCGCCGTACCGCACACACGCGGCCAAAATTTCGTGGTCCGCTTGCCTCATTCGGTGCACTTCGTCGGCATTGGCCGGATCGTAGGTAATCACCGGATGTAGGTTCCCATCGCCCACGTGGGCGGCCGTCAGGATATCGAATCCCCATCGCTGACCAATGCTCAGAACATCCTGAACCATGGCGGGCAACAAGGGTCGGGGTACAGTCACATCCTGCACCCAGAGGTGGGGTGCCATTCGGGCCGCGGCCCCATAATGCGCCCGACGGCCTCGCCATAACGCCTCCGCTTCGGCCGGGTTTTGGGCTTCGCGAAATTCGACGGCGCCACTATTCCTCACTACTGCGCGAATCGTTTCCACCGCTTTAGGAAATGCTTCCGGCAACCCGTCCACCTCAATCAACAAAACCGCTTCTGCTCCCACCGGGTAGCCGGCATGAACAAACGGCTCAATGATCTCAATCGATTTGCGGTCCAACAATTCTAAGGTGGAGGGTACAATTTTGGCCGCCACGACGGCCGACACCGCCCGAATGGCATCGTCCAACCGGGAAAAAATCGCCAGCATGGTGCGAGTGGCCGGGGGCTTCGGTGCAATGTGCACTTGCGCCCCCACGACGCAAGCCAGCGTGCCCTCCGACCCTGTTAAGAGTCCTACAATATCGTATCCCGTCCGTTCGGTACCGGTGGGCGGAGTAACCCGAAACGTTCCGTCCGCCAAAATGACTTCGAGAGCCCGGACATGATTGGTGGTCACGCCATATTTCACACAATGGGGACCACCCGAGTTTTCAGCAATATTGCCACCCAATGTGGAAATGCGATGACTCGCGGGATCGGGGGGGTAAAAAAATCCTTCAGCGGCTAACCGTTCTTGTAAATCCGCGTTAACGACCCCGGCTTCGACGACTGCTTGACGATTGATCACATCAACCTCACGAATCTGGCGTAATCGGCTCAGGGCCAGCACCATCCCCCCCACCACTGGCATAGTGCCGCCACTTAAATTCGACCCAGCTCCACGCACAATCACGACCACGCCGAGGTGATGGGCCGATACCATCACTTTGACGGCTTCACCCACGGTATCCACGATGGCCACGACGTCAGGCCGATGGCGTTCACCAGTGGCGTCAAAGCTGTAGGCTACTAAACGGTCGGGTTCCGTCAGCAAACGTTCAGGGGGCAAAAATTTCGTTAACTGGGACACCAACGCCCGCCGGGTGGTGTCGGACATCCGTGGCACCTGGTGGGTCAGGGCCTCCCGCGGCAATGCGCCCCAAAGGGTGTGGTGATCTATGGCTGACATGCCCCATCTCCCTATTTTTGAAAGTGTCTCTTCCCCTATCAGACCTTAGGTGAAGTCTTCTGTACCTATTATGGCATAGCAACCGTTGTGATGGACTCATCCATTTCTCAACATTCCCGACCAAATCCGGTGCCACATTCCTGGTTCATCGCGTCACGGCTCCTGCATACGCACCCAACCGAGCTTCGGGCGATGCACCTTCTGGCCTTTGAGGAGAAATATGGTCATTCGGTAGGATCAAGTTGTCATGATAGAATTTCTTCTTGAGCGAGGGATACTTCGCAACCCCCCCGAAGAAATTCTTAAATGCTTGGTCCATGTGGGATCGCTTTCCACGCTGCATATTGCTGCAGCGACTGAGCCAAGGGTCAGCCGTAGTAGTTCATGCCTGACCCGAGATCGGTGTTTGGGCTAATTCATTTTGTCATCGGTTTAACTCCCTGTCGCGGTCATCATTCAGGGGAGAGTGTTCCGACCCCCAGAAATCTACCGCGTCCTCCGTGGATGCCCCTCATCATTCACGGTGGCCTTAGGCCATGGGGATTTTAGGCCGTGAGGCCCGCGTGAATCCCAGCCGCTAGGCGGATGCCCTGTGCCCCAACGCCGCCGATTGAATCGCCCCATCTTATGACATCCGCGTTAGCCGAAGTGATGACAAAATGAGTGGGTGCCAACAATCGGCCACAACATCAAAGATCCACATTGGCGGGTACAGTAGAGTTCCAACACTGCTGGACACCCGCCAAGACGCGATGGCTTTGCGACTGACGGATCCGCGCTTGGCGGCACCGATCTAAGCAACCCAAATCATAACGTTCCCCCACCGCAAGTTCGGGCCTCCGAGAAGGGGCGTCCTTCCCGCCCCCCTTCGACGCAATGTCGTCGGGATGATCCCCCAAAATTGGGGGATTCGTGAATACTCACCCATTTACGGTCTATTTCCAGGGCTTATATTATTTGTTAAGTATAGACAATATTTAACGAATTATTCAAACCCGGTTGCATAGTATGCCATGATTACCAGATCAGAGCGTGTCCTGGCAATGGGCGCCGTACCCCCACAACAATATCTCGCAAGGAATCCGTCAAAGAGCGCTTCTCATGGAGAGGTTCTTCTGCTTCTGCATCGTCAACTTTTTCCAACACATACAATTCATTTAAATCATCCACCCGATCAAGGAATAGCACCCCTTCCAGGTGATCAATCTCATGCTGAACAATACGCGCATCGAATCCTTCATAAGCACGCCGAATGCCCTTCCCTTCCACGTCAAGCCCGGTAATTTCCACCATTGCCGCACGGCGGGTCTCACCATAAATACCAGGAACGCTGAGACAGCCGTCATAATCTTTCAATTCGCCGCGGGCTCGAATAATCTTCGGGTTAATGATAACTTCGGGACGTTCCATGGTACTGCCCTTCCAAATGAAGAGACGAAAATGGTTTCCGATTTGTGGTGCGGCGATCCCGTATGCGGCAACCGTCTCCCATGTGTCAAACAAATCCGTGACCACACGAGTCACTTTTTGATTAATTTGCTTCGGTTTTACCGTGCGTTGCCTCAGAAATTGATTTTGTGTAGCAATGGTCCAAATTGGTTTTTGCACGCGACTGGCTCCTTAATGTTATGTCCCGTCAGGGAATCAGGCCAAAACGGCGAAACCGTTCGGCGAGATACTCGACAGGTGTATGTTCAACGCCATTGTAACTCCGCTTAGTATAAATATTGATGGCGTCGGGAAAAACTTCCCGCAACATCTTGCGAATGCGCTGACCCGCTGCATCTTGGTCGGTCAAGATCACGACTTGGCGGTGTTCGGCCTCATTTTTTAGTCTTTCTAGTCGTTCAGTACCTGGAATACCATAAGTGGCATAAATGGGGATGGCTGGAGACAGTATTTGTTGCACTCGATGACGGTCATTTTTTCCTTCCACAATCACCACAAACGGCAACGGCATCAACATTCCCCCTCTCTCAGGACGCTCTCGCAAGCTATCTCTATTTTTCCGATCGCTGTTAAGATTACAATGAATCCAATTCGAATGAAAAGAGGGAGTTTGACCATCGTAAGCCAACCCCCCCTGGGAAACTATGGTGTCGCAGCGCAATGTTTCGTAGTCGGCCACTTTTCGTCGGCGTGACAAATCGTTAACGGAGATAACCAACTTGTGGACCTGGTTAGAAAAACCTACAATACTGTAATTGATGGTTTTCTCGTTTCCTTCCGGAACCCGCAGTCCTCACAGATGTTATCGGATATGTCAACACTTTTATTTTGGGGATAAATATCGGCTCCTGGCCAGGATCAACCCCTGCAGGAATCACCATTTTATCCCTGCCAACCACTACCAATTCTATCGGTGCGGTGCCCCAGTTCCTGAGTGGCTCCTCCTGACTTACACGGGCTCGAACGCCCCAGATGTTGATCCGAGCTTCAGCGGGGGCCCCGCAAGGGGACCGGGGGTTGGACCTATCTGTGAGGCAGGCTCGAGGCCTAGGATTTGGGCGGTCTCCCCCGGGTATGCCTTAACGGTGACGCGTCGTCATGAATCGGGACCACGTGGCTTCGGCGGTTCGCCGATTTGCCGCGGTTTGAACCTTGGGCCGCCAGTCGGCGGCCAAAGCGGGACCCTTCCAGGTGGGCGGGGCAAACACCTGGTGATACGCGAGCATCGCCCACCCAATGCGGACCAGTTTATGGGCCGCCACCACGTCAATTTGCCGCGAGGTGAGGCCTCGCTGCCGAAAGCGGTCCGCCAGGGCCAGAAAGTAGGTGTTTTGATGGGCGGGATCGATGACCATAGCACCGGCTTGGCAGAGCACTGCCTGAAACCAGCGGCTGCCTTGGTCACTGATCGCCCCATAGTGATCGGGCCGTTTGCCACTGCCGCTCATCGCGGGGTCGAGGCCCCCATATTTGACAAATTTCTTCGGACTCGCGGCCCGGGTCAGGGTGCTCCACTCTCCATAGGCATCGGCGGCAGTCACCACCGCCTCCGTTTGGACCAACAGGGCCTCCTGATCCTGCTCGTAACGGGCCACGAGGGTGCTCACGGTGTTGTACAGTTCGTAGAGCCGTGCGAGATGGGTCCGCCAGACGGACGCGACCTCATCGGGAACCGGAAATGCTCGGTCTGCCGCGGTCCAAATGCGGTCCAAGGTGGATTCCGGCAGGCGTAATTTTTCCCGCCGATTGAGGAGCGACAAGTCGCTCCTCTGTAACTGCCGGTAATCCTGCGGGAGCGGGAATTCCCGTACCCAAATCCGACCCGCTCGACTCCATAAGTCGAGGAGGGGCACCGGGGTGGCTGTCGGATCGTCCTCGGCTTGAAACCCTTGATATTCCAAAAACGTCTGGTCGACCACGCTCCGAATCAGGTTCTTAATCCGAGTTTGTTGGCGCACCATGATCCGCCGGGCTCGGCTGACCGCCCGGAGGGCGGCGGGAATCCCGGAAATGAGCGGCTGTTCCGATCCCCGCGCGTTGAGCACACAGCGGGCGATGGCCATGAGGTCAATGGGGTCGGTCTTGGACCGGCGATGGTCAGCCGGCCGTTCTTCCGCCGTCATGGTCGGACTCAAGAGCCGGACGGTCCAGCCATGCGCAGCCAATTGCCGGACCACGGGTTCATGATAGTGGCCGGTGGGTTCGATGCCGGCGATGATGTGGGTCGCCCCGATCTGGATGCGCCAGGCCTCCGCCCGTTCAATGACGCGGTGCACACCCTTTTGATGTGGGCCAAAGCCAAACGGTGCTTCCAAAATCGTCCCTTGGTAATCGCAGATGAGCGCCTTCGGATGATACTTGGCCATATCAATGGCCACCACCAACGTGGTCGGGGTGATCCGCGCGGTGGTCGGATCTTGACGTCGGTGAATCGTGCTATACTGATACTGTGTCATGAAAGGACCCTCCCTTTTTTAGGGATTGGTAGTGGGTCCTTTCTTCTTTCGTTTCCGGGTCCGCGTTTTCCTGTTCCGGGAGGTCCATTATTTCTACGTCCTCATACCAGCTCTGCGGGGGATCCACGAGTGAGAAATCGTGGGCAGTCGCCCACTGGCCGACAATCTGACGGATAAAGACACTCAACGGCTGATAGCGGCTGGCGCGCAAAAGTGGGTAATATTCCCTGTCTGACCAATGCACGGTGACCCGGTTGCGACGCTTCGTGGCGTCGGGAGGTAAGACCTTATCCATGTTTATCCTCTCCTGGGGTGGATGATGGTCCGACGGAGGTCTTCGCGATGAACACCGCGACCGGAGGGGGCCTTCTTTCGAAACCCATGCCTCGGGATCGGTAGATCGGCCTTCTCCCGTCAGCCTTTAAGACATTTCATAGTTATCCACAACCCGGGATGATAGTATCAGGAAGACGGGGCCTTCGTGTCGAAGTGTGACGTCACGACGATTTCACCGAGGAGGGTCCGCATGATAGCGTTTCAGTCTATCACAGGGTTTTTCACCACCTATGGGCGACGGCGAAAATCGCCACGGAAAACCTTGGCCGCGCTGGTGTGGGCACTCCTGCGCCAGCCATTGTTGGGCATTGCGGCGATGGGCCATAGCCTGGCTATGGCCCAC
>JAJZZP010000191.1 GCA_021797515.1 Bacillota bacterium
TCGGGACCACGATTGCATCGTTCGCACCTGCGCACGATGTGGCGTCGGGGCCGTTTGTGATTCAGTCGGTGAATCCTGGGGAGATGATCATGCGCAAGAATCCCTATTTCTTTGCAGCGCAAAACGTACCCGTCAACGAGGTCATTGTGAGGAATTACACGGGCAGCCAAGAGGTGTGGAACTATGCGATCTCCGGGCAAGTCGATGAACTGACGGGAAATCTTCCGGTAAACATCTACAACCAAGCCAAGAAAACACCGGGTAATGTATTTTACAAAGTTCCGGCTTATACAATGACCGCCATGGCTTTTAACGAGCATACGTACCCGTATAATCTTACTGCGGTGCGGCAAGCGATGGCCTATATTATCAATCGGCAAGCAGTTCAGCATGTTGCCAATCCGATCTCAGCGTCGGCACCCCGGTGGACGGATGGGATGGTCGACGCAGCCACTCAGCAATGGCTAACACCATCCGAGATTAGTGCGTTGAATCCATATGCGGTGAATTATGCGAAAGCAGCGAGTCTTTTACAGAGTGCGGGATTTCATAAGGTGGGTTCACAATGGATGTTACCCAACGGGCAACCATGGACAGCCATACTCACCACGGTCAGTTCCTTTAGCTCATGGATGGCTATGGCAGAATCTGTTCGGAGCTCCATGGATCGGTTTGGAGTACCGACAAAAGTGGTCGGGATGACGTTTGCACAGGAACTTCTAGCACAAGCACAAGGTACTCTGCCGCTGTCATTTTGGATCGATGGGCAAGGCCCGAATCCCTATTTTGCCTACAATCGTATTTACGGTAAACCCGACGGATATGTCGTAAAAAATGGGAAGTTAGTACGTAATGCGGCAGGTAACGCGAGTGGGGGGAACTGGATCGATTTCCCGACATCCGTCCAAATTCCCGGATACGGAACGGTTAATCCAGGACAACTTACGCAACAATTGAATCAAACCACGAGTACGTCAACTATTCAACGAGATACCCGAATCCTGGCAAAGGTTACAAACGAGTATGTCCCCCAGATTACAATGTGGAACGTAGCCAAAACAGGATGGGTCAACACCAAGCACTTTACGGACTATCCTGTGAAAAACAGAAGTCTTATGGTCGCAACCGAAGGGTACTACCCACCGGTCGGAATTTGGATGATGTTGCATTACATCAGGCCGGTGTCGTAGGAAAAGATGTCTTTTTCGTAAAAGGGGAGGTTCAAATGAACCATCGTGGCACGTCAATATCGGTTAGCATCATCTTAATGGCACTTCTAACAGCCTGTGGTAGTGGAACTAAAGCGAGTGGAACGGCAGCAGGACCCTTTGTGACGATTGGTAACGTATTGGCCCCAGGTTCTACGATGAATATATTTTCAAGTAACACGTTGGTGGAGCCCGGGATGGATATTATGCCATTGGCGGTATCCCACAACAGTGCGAATTTGGGTGCATTCTATCCGGCATTAGCGAGTCACTGGCAGGTATCTAATAAGGGACGGACGGTCACAGTGTGGCTTCGGTCGAACGCCCGGTGGTCCAACGGGAAACCCGTCACGGCAGCGGATGTGGTGACCACCATGGCGTGTTCGTATGCCGTAGGCACCATGCAGGCGGATGGGTTAGGCACTGCACGGGTACTGGGGCCCAAAGAAGTGCAACTGACGTTGGCTCCGGGCATCACGTCAAATACTTTTCTCTTGGATGTGTTGACCACCGATATTGTGCCGCAGAGCGTATTCGGATCATTGTTGCCCACAAATATTTGGAACATCATCCACACAGCACAATATACAGGCAACAATGCCGGGTTGAAGGCCAAGGCGCAAGCGGCCGCAAGTGACCTGACGAAACTCGGGACCACGATTGCATCGTTCGCACCTGCGCACGATGTGGCGTCGGGGCCGTTTGTGATTCAGTCGGTGAATCCTGGGGAGATGATCATGCGCAAGAATCCCTATTTCTTTGCAGCGCAAAACGTGCCCGTCAACGAGGTCATTGTGAGGAATTACACGGGCAGCCAAGAGGTGTGGAACTATGCGATCTCCGGGCAAGTCGATGAACTGACGGGAAACTTTCCGGTAAACATCTACAACCAAGCCAAAAAAACACCGGGTAATGTGTTTTACAAGGTGCCGGCGTACTTGATGACCACGATGATGTTCAACGAGCACGTTTATCCCTACAACCTATTGGCCGTGCGGCAAGCGATGGCCTATATTATCAATCGGCAAGCGGTTCAACATGTCGCCAATCCGATCTCAGCGTCGGCACCCCGGTGGACGGATGGGATGATCGATACGGCTACTCAGCAATGGCTCACCCCGACCCAACTTCGGTCCATGAATACGTACCCGGTGAATTTGAGTAAGGCGTCGAACCTATTACGCAATGCTGGGTTTCATAAAGTTGGTGCACATTGGACGCTGCCCAACGGGCAACCGTGGACTGCTACGCTCACGACGGTGAGTCAATTTAGTTCTTGGATGGCGTTGTCACAGATGGTCAAGAGTGAACTCGATCAATTTGGCATTCCTACCAAAGTGGTGGCGATGACGTTTCCTCAAGAACTGCAAGCTCAGTCGGCTGGACAGCTCGCGTTATCGATCTACGATGACGGGGAGGGACCAAACCCCTACTTTGCCTATAGCCGTATCTATGGAGCGCCCGATGGATATGTGGTCACAAATGGGCATTTAGTCCACAACTCGCCGACCACCCCATCAGGAGGAAACTGGGTTGATTTTCCAACGACCGTTCGGGTGGCGGGATATGGCGTGGTGAATCCGGGTCGTCTGACCCAGCAATTAGATCAAAGCAGCAATCCCACCACAATCCGTCACGATACGCAGATACTGGCAGCGGTCACGAATCAATATGTCCCCCAAATCACCTTGTGGGATGTGGCGCGCACAGGCTGGGTGAATACAAAGCGGTTTGGTGATTATCCATTAAATAACCCAACTCTCATGTCCGCCACCTATAATCTCGAACCACCTATCGGTATCTGGATGATGAACCATTACATTAAGCCGGTGTCGCATCCTTAACCGACCATTATTCGGTATTTCAAGGAGGGGTATGCTATGGACCAATCGTCAACCGTTATTGGTACCTCATTTTATCTCGGTATTCCAGCGAGCACATCGTTAACCGCCTACGATTGCGTTGCAATGGCGGCAGACCTTGGCATCACACATTTTTTCACTTCCTTGCAGATGCCCGAAGCCGATATCCATTCAAGTCTTAATGATTTCAGGGTGATTGGGCGATTGGGCGAACAAATGGGATTGCAGATCATGGCAGATGTGCATCCGATCGTTTTTAAGCGGATCGGCGGGAGTTTGCAGGATTTTAGTTCGTTTCGTGAACTAGGGATATCATCGATTCGACTGGATGCCGGATTCTCGGATGAGGAAGTGCGCCAGGTTATCGCTACGGCAGAACAATTCGGGATGAGTGTGGTTCTCAATGCGAGTCCGGCGACAGACGCTAACCTCGCACGTCTGTCTAAGTTGGGAATCCCCTTGAAAAACACCGTAGCGTGCCACAACTACTATCCCCGGGTGGAAACAGGGCTATCTCGCCCATTCGTCGCGAGGCAGGCGGAGATACTTCACGCACACGGGAGCGTGGTAATGGGGTTTGTCGCTTCCCAAAAACATCATCGATATATGACGTATGAGGGATTACCTACTTTGGAATGTCATCGTTACACCGAGCCGGGGTGGGCGGCCCAAGAATTACTGACACTTGGGTGGTGTGATCATGTCTACATTGGTGATCAAACCGAGGACCAGGCCGAACTGAAATCCGTATTACAAGCCGCACAGGATCCCTGCCTCGTCTTGCGGATTCGGCTTAATCCTCTCGTGCAGGAAGCGGAGAAATCTGTGGCACTCTCGGGGTCTCATGTGCATCTGCCGCAAGATTTCGAGTTGGTCCATCGCGCTCGAGGAGATAGGCAACGTCTCAACCGTCCCACCATACTTCCCCAAAAGGACGCGATGAAAAGGCCGCGGGGCACGGTCACGGTAGACAATATACTGTATCCGCGATTTGCCGGCGAATTGCAGATTACGCGAGTTGATTTAGGACCCGATATTCGCACTAACGTTGTAGGATGGGTTCTCGATGACGATCTAACGAAGCTTAATGATTTACAACCCCGAGTGCGATTTCGATTTGAGGTGGTAGCAGAATAGGAGGGAATCCCGTGGCAGTGCCTAAAGATTATGTGGTTCGGCGCGCGGGCCCTCACGATCTTCCGGAGCTGGGGCATCTAGTGGACGAGGTTATGCGGCCCTATGTCACACCCGGAGAAGGGATGGCCCGTCGTTTTCCCTTATTGTATCGAGCGGACAATGCGAATAACCTATATTTTATAAGTGACATGGGTGGTCGACCCATTAGCATGGCTGCAGTATGGAGAGGGGCGGTTGTGACGGGGGGTGTGCGCGTCCCCATCGCGGCCATCGGATCCGTGGCAACAAAGGCCGAACATCGAGGACATGAATTGGCTTCAAAGATATTGCGGCACATTTGGAAGGATTTAGTAGCGGATCATGTGGCTGTTGCGCTCATTTCCGGACGACGCAGTTTATACCATAGGCTTGGCGCAGTCGAGGCGGGGCATTTCATCATGACAGAGGTGTCGGCTCAGCGGTTAAATACGGGGTTGTGGAATGGTAAGGCCGAACGGATATCACATTATAGAGAAGATGTTACAGGCTCATTGATTGCCATCTATCTCGCCGAGGGAGTACGTTATAGTCGGACTCGTCGTGAGATGGGGGAATTACTAGAGGGCTTGGCCTATCCGCGACGTAACACGCGACATGACTTATTCATTGCCAAACGTGGAGAACGTATTATGGCATACGCGATCAGTGGAGCGTCCGATCGATGGCAAGGGGCCCGCGTTATGGAGTGGGCGGGTGCTCGCAGGGCTGTGTTGGCTCTGGCACAGCATGCGGCGGCCGAGTATAAGACACCGTGTAGTCACCTTATGTTCAGAAGCAATGATTGGTCCATGCGGGATCTTGTCGAAGAAGCAGGATGGCCAACCAAAAAATCTTTCAATTTGGGAACCATGGCCATTATCGATTGGCATTCATTCTTTGCGGTGATTAGCCCATGGCTTGATGAGGCGCAAGTGCACCACATAGCAGTCATGAAGGCGACCGAACTGAGGCGGGGTCGATATCCGTCAGATGGGGAATTAACACAATGGGTATTTTCGGAGGACGGTTTGGATTTTCCCTGGCCTTATGCCGGTGAATTAAACTATGTGTAGATGCCGGGTGACGACAACCAGAAGTTCCCCGACATAGTGAATTTCGGCGAACGAATGCGTCAGAGGAAGGAGGATAAATCCGTGAGCAAGTTCTTGAAGCGGATAGGAAAACGTATTGTGGCGGGGCTAGTCATGATATTGGCCGTCTCGTCTTTTACGTTTTTTTTGGTGCACTTCATGCCGGGCAACCCGGTGCAGACCAAGTTAAATACCCTAATAGAAGAGGGGATCCCTCCACTACAAGCGCAAGCACAGGTTCGTTCTATGTATGGATTTATTCCCCATCAGCCCCTATATATTCAATATTTACACTATGTGTGGCAAGTGTTGCACTTGAATCTTGGCAAGTCGATTTCTTATTCAGGGGTCCCTGTCATGCACCTTCTCCTCAAAGCTATGCCATGGACGGTCATCATGGTTCTGACTGGACTTGCAGTGAGTTTTATCATCGGGATTAGTGCAGGGGTGATTGCCTCGGTTAAACGAAATTCTAAACTTGGGGACGGACTTCTTTTATTGTCGACTTTTTTGCACGGTATTCCTCAATTCATCATGGCTCTTGGATTGGCTTATATTTTTACGACCATTTTTAAAATCTTCCCGTTCGGCGCACCGTACAATGCCGCCATCTCCCCGGGTTTTACGATTCCGTTTATTGGCTCGTTAGCCAGACACGCGGTGCTACCCATTGCGGCATACGCAATATCTGGGTTCGGCGCATGGGCTCTTGCCATGCGAGCCAGTGTGACTTCCGTGCTTGGGGACGATTACATCCTAGCGGCCGAATTAAGAGGCGTCACGCCTTCTATTCGCCTGCGTTACATCGCCCGTAACGCCATGTTACCTCTGTTTACAATATTGACATTGTCGGTGGGATTTATGTTTGGTGGTTCCATCTTTATTGAAACCATCTTTGATTATCCCGGATTGGGATACACCATTAACACGGCTTTAGCGGCTCGTGATTACCCGTTGATGGATGGGGCATTTCTTATGATTACTGCGGCGGTCATTATCGCGACCATAGTGGCCGACTTGTTGTACACGGTACTTGATCCAAGAATTCAACGGATCTGAGACGAAGCATACGCTTACCACATCCACACAGGGATAAGGAGACAGGAGCTATGGCGACAGCAAATTTACCTACCTCCCACGAACACATCAGACCGTGGACTCCACCAACCTTTTGGTCGATTGCATGGAAGGCCTTGCGCCGAAAGCCGAGCCGGATGCTGGGCCTGGGAATCTTAGTTTTCTATGTGTTAATGGCCGTTTTTGGGCCGATGTTCTATCCAGCAAACTTGCCCACCAATCCTGCGAATATCTATGCTTCGCCGAGTTGGACTCACCCCTTGGGGACAGACTTCGAAGGTACGGATGTACTGGCTTTGATCGTTACGGGGTCGCGGTATGTCCTCTATTCTGCGGGGTTAGCGGCATTCTTTACCGTGGGTATCGGGGCCATACTGGGACTAGTCTCTGGATATTTCAGAGGATGGCCCGAAGCAATTATCATGCGCATCGCAGACTTTTTTTTGACGGTGCCCGGATTTCCCCTATTGGTGGTGCTCTCGACCGTCTGGAATTTCGGCAACCCTGTCTCCATGGGTTTAGTATTGGGGTTGACGGGGTGGGCGGCGTTAGCCCGAGCAGTTCGATCGCAAACGCTATCTCTTCGAGAAAGAAGCTTTGTGGAAGCGGCAAGGGGCCTGGGGCTTTCCCGCCGACAAATTGTGTTTGGTGAAGTCTTCCCTAACACGGCACCTTATGTCGCCATGCATTTTCTGCTGGCCATCACTGGTAGCATTTATCTCGAAGTGGGTCTGTTCTTCTTAGGCGTGGTACCCTTCTCCACCAACAACTGGGGAGTCATGTTAAACCTGGCATTTTCGCAGGCGGGTGCTATGTACAGCACACGAGCACTTCCATATTTGTTATCGCCGCTGTTTTGCATTATGTCGTTGACATTTGGCATTGTGTTGTTTCTGGGCGCAGTGGATGAAGTGTTGAATCCACGGTTAAGGAGTGTTTGAGCTATGGGGGCCGATCTAAAGGTTATTGGTAATGCTGATCAGGACGCTCAAGTGGAATGCCAAATTCGCGATCTTACCGTCATCTTTACGACGGATTCTGGAGATTTCCCCGCCTTAAACCATGTGAATCTAGACATCATAAAAAACAAAATCACGGCGATAGTCGGAGAGTCTGGTTCGGGAAAATCGACGCTCGGACTGGCCATTTTAAATGGGGTGGCGTTTCCGGGGAAAGTTACCGAAGGCAGCGTCGAGTTTGCAGAACATGGCAATGTATTGAAACTTCGTGGTAAGGCTTTGAGGCATTTTCGGGGACCGGTGGTGGGGACGGTTTTTCAAGCATCGCAAAATGCGATGAATCCGTTGGCGCGTGTGGGTAAACAGATTTTGGACTTGGGTCGGTCCCATCACTACAAAGATCCTCGCAAGCTTTTGCATGAAGCTGAAAATTTAGCACGGCGTATGGCGATGGACCCGAGTCGTGTATTGACGGCATATCCGCATCAATTGTCTGGAGGAATGCGACAGCGTATGGGAATTATTATGGCGCTGGTATTGAAGCCGAAAGTTTTGCTGTTGGACGAACCTACCACGGCGCTCGACTTACTGACCCAGTCAGCGGTACTTGAAATTATCCGATCGATTCACCGGGAACGCCATTTAACCACCATCTTGATCACCCATGATATGGGGGTGGTGGCCGAAGTATCTGACTATATTGTGGTCATGTATGCCGGGCGAGTCGTGGAACAAGGGTCTACTCATGACACATTGCGTGACCCCCGCCATCCCTATACGCGAGCCATTCTTAGAGCCATCCCTCGTCTTACCGGAGACTTAAACAGAGCGCGACCGTTGGAGGGATCGCCCCCAGACTTGACACAAATCCCCGCGACGGGGTGTGTTTTTCGGAGTCGATGCTCGTACAGGGCGCCCCAATGCGATTTGGTAGCACCCCTATTAGAATCCGTCGACACGGGACATTTCGTAGCTTGCCATCAGGAGGGCCTAATCCGTGATTGAAGTTCGTAAGTTGGAAAAAGTATACCCCCCCGTTGTCGGTGGATTGCTGTCTCATAATGAAGTGCGTGCCCTACGCGGGGTTAGCCTTAGTATTTCTGACGGTGGCGCCCTGTCTATAATTGGCGAGTCAGGGTGTGGGAAGACGACCTTCGGAAGAATTTTGGCAGGACTCGAATCATATTCCGGCGGCGACATCGCGATGGACGGGGTTGCCTTGAACTCATTGCCGAATAACGAGCGTCAACCCTATTTTCGGCGCATCCAACTCATTCACCAAGATCCGTACACAGCCCTTAATCCTTCGCATACCATTCTGCACGCTATGGCCGTGCCACTTCGCATTCAAGCTAAATTACAAAAGAAAAACGATGACTGGATCCTCAATCGGAGTAAGGAGCTCCTCGCCATGGTGGGACTAGATCCTGTTGGAACTCTATATAAATATCCTCATGCTCTATCTGGGGGACAGCGTCAACGGGTGGTTATTGCGCGGGCCTTAACGGTTGACCCCAAAATCCTCGTGGCCGATGAAGCCGTATCGATGATCGATGTGTCAATGCGGTTGTCGATCCTCAATCTCTTGAGTGACCTTCGGGTACGGTTACGGATTGGGATTGTTTTTATCACGCATGACGTGGCGGCGGCGCGTTACATTGCGAAGGATGGGGAACTTTGCGTCTTGTATCGGGGGGAAGTCGTGGAATATGGGCAAACAGACGAAATTATTGTTCGGCCCGTCCACCCTTATACACAAGCCATGTTGAGTGCTATGCCAGTGCTGCGGGGCCTCGAAGAGGCCGGACCGGATCGGTACATCCCCCTCGAAGGCATGGATGATTTCGAGGGGCAAGGGTCCGGGTGCCTATTTGCCCCACGGTGTCGTCATGCGACCGCACGGTGTCAGGAACAGCATCCCGATTTGGTCCCATGGGATGACCGGCTCTCTTCCTCATCCCATCATCATGCGTGCTTTTATCCGATTCCTCGAAATGTGGTGGCGAGGCCCATAAATCGGGAAAATGCATTGTGATGAGGGTGGTGGGCACCCATAGGGTTAGGAAGAATTGTCAGAAATGGGAGGTGGAACGAGAACATGAAAGACTCTAGTCGAACATTTCACGCCGCCCAAATGATGTTAGCCAATTGGCCCCAAGGCGGGGTGCCGGTCGTGGAGAGAGCATTAGAACAGTGGCCCCTGGCGGGTTTTGTTTTTCATAGTCAGGATATTAAATCCCTTCAATGGCTACGCGAAACGACAAGCGAACTTTGGGCATTCTATAAAACACGGGGGTGGCCCTCACCTTGGTTTGCGGTAACGGAGGAGGGGGGGACCGTTCAACGGTTCCGTAGGTGGTTTGATGCTCCCTCTGCCATGTCTTTAGGCGATTTAGCGGCACCTGGGATCAGTTATGAAACAGGATTCCTGGTGGGAACCTTTTTACTGTCCTGCGGGATCAACTGGAATTTTGCGCCGGTCGTGGACGTGCTTACGGAGAAATACAGCCATATTATCGGGACGCGATCATTCGGCGACAATCCGACAGTGGTAGCCGACCATGCCATTGCCTGGCTATTGGGGCAACAAGGGGCAGGGGTTGTATCCACCGCTAAACACTTTCCGGGCCATGGCATGACCTCGCGCGATTCCCATGTGGAACGACCCGTCGTAGACCTGGGAAAGAAGGAATTGCTGACGCATTTAGAGCCCTTTCGGAAAACGATTGACGCCGGTGTGCAATCCGTAATGACCGCGCATATTGGCTATCCCCTGTTTGATGAACGGCCCGCCACGTTGTCGCCCTTTTGGTTGAAACATATGCTGCGAGACGAACTCGGATTCCAAGGCGTGGTAATCACCGACGCGATGTCGATGCAATCCATCGCTCGGCACATGGACCCTGTGCGTGCGGCTTCCGAAGCGGTGTTGGCGGGGGCTGATGTGATTGATTGTGGCGGTACGTTCGACCAAGCGATCAGGATGTGTGAGTTTCTTGCCAGTGAGATGAACACCCTTGCGGTCTTAGAACGGGTGAGGGAAAGTGAGCGGCGTATCCAGGCGTTGAAAGCCCATGCGCCAGAGCCTAGCCAATGGCCGGCGGCACCGGTCCCGGAGAGACTATCAGCGATTTATGGTCAATTAAACAGGCGTTTTCGCGCATCCATTCCACCTAAATTTACGATGACCGAGCGACCGGTAGAAATTTGGGTGTCGGGCAGTGTGCCGACCGAGGTGCAGGAAGAGGCTCCCAATTTCGGCACTGACATTGTATGGTTGAACGCGCAAGATGCCAGTTTATGGAGAACAAAGTTAGAGAGTATCAACGAGCGGGCACGACGGGAGACTGTCATTCTGTATGCAGAGAATATGTGGAAACATCCCAAACTCATAGACCACATCCAACGCAGCTTAGGCGGTAAGATTCAGATAATGGTAGCTGTATTAGACCCTGTAGACGAAGAGGTATTACCCGACATTCCGGTTTGCATTAAAGCCTATGGGAACCGACGAGTAGCGCGGTACTTGGTTCAATCGATAGTGCATCAAAGTGGGGGCTCAATATAGTCCAGGAACCCCTCACCAGCGGGGTCGACGCATGAGTGTTAGGTCTCACGGTATTTGACCGGCCCGGTCTCACGATCAGTGTGTTGGCGCTAACTCATTTTGGCATGGGTTTAGCTAAAATGGATTAGCGCATGGCCTTTGCTGCCTTTCACGGGTTCGATCCGAAAGCCGCGCCGCCCTATCGCGGACAAACAAAAGGTTATGGAAAGCCCATCGTTATGTGAAGTAACGCCCTCCAAACCGTTGCTCGATCTCGGAATCGACGTTAAACACTCAACATAATATTCTTCCTCCAGCTCCATTGGATTCCGGCAAACCAGGGGATAGCTCTTGTTTTCCGCACCTAAAAATTCCCAACTTTATTAATTATAGTCAGAATATTCCGCAAAGGAGTTTGCCTCTGCTTGTCGAAGTTTCTCTTATGAACATACTCACACCCACTAGCCGTGTGGTGGGCGCTGCCCCCCTGTTTCGTCACTTGGCCGATGACATCGGCCTCGTGGACCTGATCAATCGCATGGTCTCATGGGATCGCGATCACTGTCGGATCTCGCCCGGAGAGCGCCTTTTGGCACTCGTCCTCGATGTGCTCTTGGGCAAATCCCCCCTGTATCGTTTCACCGAGCGATGGGCCACGACGGATGTGGCGATCCTCATCGGCGCTGGCC
>JAJZZP010000021.1 GCA_021797515.1 Bacillota bacterium
GTTGCCTCGCATTACCCGAGCCCAGAGCATGGATGTTCTGTCGTCTCAGGCCACAGTCAGCGGATACCGTGCGATTATTTTAGGCGCACAGTATCTTCCCAAACTGTTTCCCTTACTGATGACGGCGGCGGGCACGATTGCTCCTGCGAGGGTCCTCATCCTGGGGGCTGGGGTGGCGGGGTTGCAAGCCGTTGCAACGGCGAAACGCCTGGGCGCACAAATTCAAGCCTTTGACACCCGCCCGGCGGTGAAGGAACAAGTGGAAAGTCTTGGGGCGAGTTTTCTCACCTTGCCGCTCGAAGTGTCTGGGGCCGAAGCGGCGGGAGGCTATGCACGGAAATTAGAGGCCGATGTGGAGGAACAGGAGCGAGCGCTTTTGCGCGAACCCGTTGCGGGGGCAGATGTGGTGGTCAGCACGGCGATGGTTCCTGGGGCTCGTGCTCCCCAGTTGATTAGTCGGGAGATGGTGCTGGAAATGCGTCCTGGGTCGGTGATCCTCGATTTGGCAGCGGAAAGTGGGGGAAACTGTGCCCTCACGGAAAAGGGGACCCAAGTGGTAAGTCCCAACGGCGTATTGATCGACGGAGCGACGGATCTCCCCTCGCAGGTGCCAACCCACGCCAGCCAACTGTATGGCCATAATATGCAAGAATTTCTGGCGCTTCTGGCACAGGCTGCGATGTCCGATAACGAATCGGGAGAGCATCTGTTGACGCTCGACCGTGACGAAATTATTCAAGCCACCTGCATAACTCATGATCAGCATGTTGTGCACCAAGGAACTTTAAATCGAATCACGGAGCGGGGAGGGGACACCATTGCTGTCGAACCATCTCATTCTTGAGTTGTACATTTTTGCTCTGGCAGCATTTTTAGGGTATCAATTGATTTCCAAAGTACCGTCAGTTTTGCATACCCCCTTAATGTCGGCTACCAATGCTATACACGGCATTATTCTGGTGGGAGCCATCTCGCTGGCCGCGGTGGCTCACGGGGTGTTGGGCAACGTGATTGGCACCGCTGCCGTGATTCTAGCCACGATGAATGTTGTTGGCGGATTTGTGGTGACGGATAGGATCCTAGAAATGTTTTCGAAACAACACCAAAAGTGAGTGATATAACTGATGACAACCGTACGCGCGTTGGTCTATTTGATAACCACACTGTTTTTTGTCTATGGCGTGATGCGGCTCCGACAACCTGGCACGGCACGCTCCGGCAATACCCTGGCTGCCGTCGGGATGTTATTGGCCCTGATTGTTACGCTAGTAGGGGTAACAATTCATCATCCATTGCTGCTGATTCTCGGGTTGCTCGTCGGCGGTATTATCGGCGCCACTAGCGCCCGGCTAGTGCCCATGACCGCAATGCCGCAAATGGTCGCACTGTTCAATGGCATGGGAGGCGGGGCCGCAGCCCTGGTGGCATCGGGAGACGTCCTGCGCGTGGTGCCGGGAAGTCCCGGCGCTGCCGGCCTAATTATTGCGCTGATAGACATTTTGATTGGGGCGGTCAGTTTCTCAGGCAGCATTATTGCGTTTTCTAAATTGAACGAATGGATGACTGGGCGCCCGATTACTTATCGGGGTCAGCGAACGGTGAATGCTGTTCTATTAGGGTTGCTGATCCTAGGGGGAGCCGTGCTGGTGATTACCGGAGAAGCAGGCCACGGAGCGGTATTCCTAGCCTACGTGATTGGCGCGGTAGCTCTGGGTTTGTTAGGTGTATTTCCCATCGGCGGAGGTGATATGCCGGTCATCATTTCGCTATTGAACTCGTTTACCGGATTGGCGGTGGCCGCTACCGGATTTCTGTTGGGGAACGACGTGTTGATTGTCGCTGGCACCTTTGTCGGTGCTTCTGGGGCCATCTTGACCCAGCTTATGAGCCGGGCCATGAACCGCCCAATCGGGAATATTGTGTTTGGCGCATTTGGCAAACTCCAGACTCAGGG
This sequence comes from Bacillota bacterium, assembly GCA_021797515.1. Classification (GTDB taxonomy): domain Bacteria; phylum Bacillota; class Sulfobacillia; order Sulfobacillales; family Sulfobacillaceae; genus Sulfobacillus_C. Next base: position 1,955 of record JAJZZP010000021.1, read on the forward strand.
TGGAACGCAGGCGCAAGGTGTGGTGCAGCAAACCAATCCGGAAGATGTGGCTATCTTACTCAGTTATGCTAGTCGAGTCGTTATTGTACCGGGTTACGGGCTGGCCGTAGCGCGCGCCCAACAGGAAGTCAACGAATTGATGACGCGACTGGAAGCAAAAGGAGTGGATGTGAAGTTTGGAATTCACCCAGTGGCGGGTCGGATGCCGGGTCACATGAATGTATTGCTGGCGGAGGTAGATATTCCTTATCAAAAACTTTACGATATGGAGGCTATCAACCCAGAATTTCCTCGGACCGATGTCGTACTGGTAGTGGGTGCCAATGATGTCACAAATCCGGATGCGCGGGCCAATCCTGGCAGTCCCATTTATGGAATGCCTATTCTTAACGTCGACCAAGCGCAACGAGTCATAGTGCTTAAGAGGAGCATGAACCCCGGATTTGCCGGCATCGACAATCCGCTCTATCTTAATCCCAAGTGTCAAATGTTATTTGGGGATGCTCGGCAATCATTAAATAACCTCTTGCAAGCACTAAACGAAGTGGTAGCCTAAAATTGCCAACAATAGGCAAGAATCCCCATTTTATGGGCGGTTCTTGCCTTGGCTATAGCCCAAGTATCTTGGCATGATGATCGGTCAGGGTTTGTCGGCGTTGAATGGATCTGGCATAGGAATTGACAATTTCGCCCTCTTCTACCAGCAATTCCACATCCATTCCCAACATCAGAGAGAAGGCCTCAAGTCCATCCAACGATCCTTCTTTCCAAACTGAGCGAATAACATTACGCCGCAGACCAGATTTTTCTGCAGCCTTATACATATCCACAAGATACATCACACGTTTGGTTGTCAATTTGGGTACCTCCTTTGAGAATAGAAACGACTTTATGACAACAAAAGTCACGCGAAAAGGGTATTTACGATAAATATTTCTTCGTGCTACCAGAACGAGCCCATTGACAGGAAATTGCGGTTGCGGCTTGTGGCGGAGGATCCGACTGCAACGATTCCTGGACGGGATGCCTACGCGGCGACGGAACGGGTCGCCAAGCCTCTGACGACATCCGATGGGCAGGTTTTCGATCTTCAACCGGTTCAAAAAACCCGACTGAAGAAAGCGCAGCGGCTTTCCCACATGACCAAACGCCCTAAGGCGAAGCGCGATGGCATCGGCCGGTTTCTGCCGAACGGCAGAAAAGCAAAGACGGGCCTCAACCGGGCGATCCTGGCCTCCACGTGGGGCGACGTGGTTTCATTCATGCGCTATAAAGCGCTGCGTCAGGGAAAGTGGGTCATCACGGTTCCACTCCAACACAGTTCGCAGGAATGCGCGGTCTGCACAGTCACATCCCCGGACAATCGGCAGAGTCAATCCGAATTTGTTTGTCAACACTGCGGACACACGGATAATGCGGGCCACAATGCCGCGGTGGTGATTGCCAAGCGCGGCATCACAAAACTTCTGTTCGGAATTCCGCTGACCAAGAAACACAAACCGACGCGGATTTTTCGGAAGCTAGGGCCGGAACGGTCCGAAGTGACGCCTGGGGCCAACGGCCCCGGCGCAGAGATCAATGAGTTAGGAACTTCCGGGAGCGATCCCGGAAACCCCCGCCTCAACCCGTGAGGGTTAGACGGCGGGAGAGTTCATGTATATTAACACGGATAAAGTGACGGAAGATGCTATAATTAGCCAAGTCTTAAAATTTGCGGTACCGGCAATTCACTGAGGAATTTGTCGTGGAAACTTGAGATTATTTTGGTTGTGGAGGTGTTTGATGTCCATCAATTTTGAAAACCGTGGCAAATCGGGTAAGTGGATATCTCCCCATAGCTAAAGCTAGGGTCTTCCTCCACTGGCCCCAGGAATAAATTCCGGGGCCTGCCATAAACGGTGCCTTTTCGATCATTATTTATCATCCAGTTGCTAGAAATTGCCTGAATGATACGGTATTAGCGGATGCCGCATTACCGATGCGGCACTTTTGAAAGATAACGGGTGAACACGTAGGTTCTTCGAAATGGCCCATTAGGGCAGATATCCACTAGAAATTTAGGGAGGGATTGGACATGGGTGTGGCAGATTGGATTAGTCATCGTGCCAGCGTAACCCCCGACAAGGAAGCACTAGTTGATAGGCATCGACGCATGACATATGCAGCGTTGGACCGGGAAATGCGCCAATTGGGGGCATCGTTGCGCGAAGCCGGTGTCAGACCTCAGGACCGCGTTGCAGCACTAATGATGAACCGTACCGAATTCATCGTATGTCTTATGGCTTGCGCCTACATTGGCGCAATTTTTGTACCCATCAATTATCGGTTGAATGCGGGGGACATTCGGTACATTTTGGACGATGCATGCCCGGAATTCTTGTTCTATGATGGCATATTTCAAGAGGTGATCGACCAAATTGGCACTGGTCGCTGGCAACTCGTTAATGTGGACGACAATAAGGGGGATGGACCACACTCGTACCGGGGTTGGTTCGGACACGACCCAGATTATTCGTTAGGACCCATATCCGGCGATGCAGTGGTGGCACTTTTGTACACCTCGGGGACCACCGGAAGGCCTAAAGGTGTCGTGCTTACTCACGATATTTTTTTGTGGAATGCCATTGAATTTGCTACCGACTGGGATATTGTGTCCAGCGATCGCTCTTTGGTGGTGAACCCGATCTTTCATATTGTCCTCAACATTTTAACAGTGCCGTTATTGTACAAGGGAGGCACCGTTGTTTTGCAAGACAAGTTTGACCCCGAATTGGCACTCGATTGGATGGAACAGGAGCGGATTTCCTGCATGTTTGCCATTCCAACGAATTGGCTAGCCATCATGCAGTCGCCTTCTTTTGATCGTCGCGACTTATCCTCCTTACGGTTCGCGGCGGGTGGAGGGGCACCGGTTCCTATGTCCGTATTGCGGTTTTTTGAGGAACGGCAGATTCCTTTTCGCGAAGCTTTTGGTCTGACCGAGACGGCTCCTGCTGTGTCTACCATGCCGGAGGGAGAATCTATTCGCAAAAGAGGGTCCATCGGGAAACCATTTATGCATATGAAAGTGCGCATCGTAGACGCTCAGGGCCATGACGTGGCTACCAATCAGATCGGAGAGTTAATAGTTCACGGTCCCAATGTGTTTCTCGGATATTGGAATCGACCCGAGGAGACGAAAGAGGCCATCAAGGAGGGCTGGTTTTACACTGGTGATTTAGCGCGTCGTGACGAAGACGGATATATTTTTATCGCGGATCGGAAAAAGGACTTGATCATTTCTGGAGGCGAGAACATTGCCTCCGTAGAAGTCGAACAAGCCCTCTATGCGCATCCGGCCGTACTGGAAGTCGCTGTCGTTGCGGCGCCGGATGAAAAGTGGGGCGAAGTGCCATTAGCGGTGGTTGTGAAAAAACCACAGGTGGATACCGACGTTACCGAAGACATGTTGGTGGAATTTTGTCGCCAACGGCTTGCCCATTTCAAATGTCCTCGACGTGTATTGTTTGTGGAGCAATTGCCGAAGACAGCCACCGGTAAAATCCAAAAAAATGTGTTGCGGGAACGATTCTGGGAAGGGCAAGAACGTCGCGTGCATTAGTGTTGCACGGTTGAAAAGTCGATACGACGTGGTGAGGTCACGCGCGGTGTGAACCCAACCCAATAAGGCCTCTTCGCAGGAGGCTTGGCAAACCTAAAAAGACACGAAGCGCTCCCGCTTGGGGGGCACTTCGTGCTGCAGTTATTTAATGGTCCAGTAGTTTGGAGACATTAAATCCTCTATGGGATTGAACGTGGAAACGACCCCTTTCAAATGCACGCTGCTCTCATTCAATGTTGCTATCCATGGGAACCATAGATACGGGACATTTTTCACGGCAAATGCCTCGTAAGAGAACAAAGCCTTTGTAGTTTCCGCATTGGTTCCGGGACTGTAGGATTTGTTGATTAATGTGTCCATCGTCTGATTACTGTAGCCACCGGCATTGGCAGCGGCACCGGTTTTAAACAATTCTCCCCCCGTGGGATAATAATCAGGCTGATAGGTCCATCCAGCTCCCCAATATGCGGCATCCCAACCTGAGGGACTGCCGTGGTCAGTCGCCACCAAGTTATCAAATGTCTCCGGGACTAACGTGATTTGTACACCTTCTTCAGCCCAATCTTGTTTCAGAAGTTCGACCGTATCCTGAATGCTGATACTGCCACTGGAATAAATCAACGGGAATGCCAATTTCACTCCATGATTGGTCATGGTGCCATTGACCATGGTCCATCCGTGGCGTTCCAAAAGCGCCTTTCCGGCCTGCGGATTAAACGGATAAGGCGGTTTGCTGATCGCCGGATCAAAATATTTAGTGGGCGGCTCCGAAGGCACTGGACCGTCCTCTACCACGCCTTGGCTGTGATAGATGCTGTTGATGATACCCTGTTGATTAATTCCCATCTCCAACGCTTGACGAACATAGGGCTGACTGAATACCGGGCCTAAACCATTTTCTGCTGTCGGGTTTTCATTCAGACGGGCCATGTTGAAGCCCCACAGGTAACCTGGCCACAATTGATCACGGGTAAGGGATTTTCGAGAAGCATACAAGGACGCTGGCAGGTATCCCACAGCTACGGTCCCTTCTTTTAAGGCGGAAAATTCGCTGGCAGATGAGGTTTCGTATTGGAATATCACCTGATGAATAGAGGATTTGTGGCCGTTGTAGTGCGCATTCGCCACAAATCTCCACGTTTGATTAGGTTCGAATTTGGAAAATTGATATGGGCCATCGACGACGTGGTACGGAGCAGCCGTTGGATCGTTGGCTAATGATTTAATCCAAGTTAATTCTTGAGTCATGTTGTTGGGATATTTGTTCCACGCCGCCTTTGGAACGGGCACAATTTGGCCTAATCCATTGTGAATAAACCAGGTTTGGTTGGCAGGTTTCGCCAATGTCACCACAACCGTAGAGTTATTAGGTGCCGTCACACTGGTCCAATCGGTGGGGACGCCCCCGCCTCCTGCTCCTCCGTAAGACCAAGGAAGATTACCATTGCCGCTCGCGGCCTTCATGATATCCCAGGTAAACACAACGTCACTGGCCGTCACACGAGTTCCGTTGGACCACTGCCATTTGGGGTTGAGGTGAATTACATAACGAGTCCCGGTGGCATTACTTTGGATAGATGAGGCCAATGATCGTTGGTAGTCTACTCCGTCGGACTTGCTAATCCACACTAACGGTTTATACATCAGAGTATACATTTGGGTGTTGGTGTCAGTATACGCTGAAGAGGCGAGAACAGGAAAGAACCAATCCGGCGAGGTTTGAACTGGCAAGGCTATCACCACAGTGGAAGATGAAGATGGAGACCCTGATGCGCTATGGTTTGTGCCACACCCTGCTATTGTTGACAGCAAAGCTCCGCTGGCTAATAACGTCACCATATATTTGCGAGCACCCATGAGATTATGCTCCCCCTTTGTCTATCGCATAAAATCTGTGCAGAAGGCTAAGACATGCCAGGAAGACCGTCTGTCGTTATCTAAATCAACTGTGAATCGTTGAGTAGTGGGTTTTTGAAAAATGGCATTTCGCGATGGAATCGTTAGCAAAATTATATGGACGGTTCAGCGTAGTGTCAATAAACGATTCCGTTCTTTGCCGGAATATCAAGATGAGATTTTAAAGTTCACCGAGGTGCCTAAAGATATCATAGGCATTTCCTTGACACTCCCCATGCGTAAACGCCGGGGATTTTTGCGAGGAACGCACTCCGGTGCGCTTTACTCGCAAGGGGTGAGCCAAACACCCCCTATCCAGTCGCCCGAAGGTCTCTGGTTACTTGACGTGATGGTTCGCCGAATCCTGTTAACGTCTGGTCTTGACGACGCGATACATTTTACGTCTCCCACGATTTGCGAGAGACAACCGCCAACGTATCCAGTTGTCAAAGGACGAACGCATTCGCAGTATAGCACGCAAGGTACAGGTTGGGAACGACAAACCTTCGCCTGATATCCCCATCGCTAAAGCAAGGGGTTTTACGGCGCGCTGGATAAATTCCCGGGGTACATAGGGATACCTTTCTTGCCGTATATCTTGACAAGTGCGGTGCTGTTGGAAAAACTAACCGAGTGCCTATCGGGTGATACTGGAAATTTGCAGAAAAAGTCGACGATGTGGCCTAACGATGGCATAATGGATGTGCCAGGATACTTCTGCAAGTGTAGTGAATTCTGGAAATCTTTTTCGCTGGTCTGTGAAACCTTCCCGATAAGACAAACTATGGTACAATCTTAATATTCTCACAATCATTTCTTTCAGTGTGAGTCTCGGAACCACTATACCCGAAAGGATTGAGGACATGGCTGGCCAAGTTACACGAGCCCATCTGGATCAACTAAATCTTTCGACAGGGAAAAAGGCCAGATTGCACCATCTGCTGTATGGCTCAGGGCCCGCCAACGGGACCCTGATGATTTTGCCGATCGACCAAGGGCTTGAGCATGGGCCGCGCGACTTTTTGGATGCACCTGAAAGTGCCGATCCCACGTTTCAGTTTCGCTTAGCGTTAGAGGGACGCTATTCGGCTATTGCTGTGCAAATAGGGTTGGCTGAAAAATATTATCCTGAATATGCGGGGAGAGTTCCGTTAGTTCTCAAACTCAACGGCAAGACCGAAATTCCCTCGGACGAAGCTCCTTTGTCTCCGCTGAACGCTACCGTCGAAGACGCGGTACGGTTGGGCGCGGATGCTGTGGGGTATACCCTGTACGTGGGATCCGAACGGCAGGATGAAGATTTTGAGCAGTTTCGCACAGTACGGGAGGACGCTCAACGATTTGGCATGCCAATTGTGGTATGGTCATACCCGCGAGGGCAGGCGATAGAAAATAAGGGCGGCAAGGATACCATCTATGCGGTTGATTATGCGGCTCGCGTAGCACACGAACTAGGCGCAGACGTCATTAAGTTAAACGTCCCCAAAATAGACCCGGAAAAACTGACCAAGGCTCCAAAAGCCTATCAACGTGAGTGGACACAGGAGTCGGCGCTCCGTCAAATTGTGCGATCAGCGGGGAAGTCTTTGGTGATTTTTGCCGGTGGTGAAAAGGGATCGCGAGAGACTAGCCTAACTAAAGCACGCCAATGCATGGAGGCTGGTGGAACGGGACTTATTTTCGGACGTAATGTCTGGCAGCAGTCGTATGCAGAAGCGATGGATTTAACCCAAGAGATCCACCAATTACTAGAGAAATATGCAGGGTAAACAAACTGAGAACCCGCCTTCGGACATCCAAAGGCGGGTTCTCGGTTTTTCGCGAGATATGATGTTCAAGGTTATACCAGGCCAATGTCGGTTTAAACTGCTTACAATAAATATGCGATTATCTCTAACGGTATGGTATAATAAGTCCCGGTGATAGGTCAATGGATGAGCAGTGTGTCCGCATCGGCAAGGCGGCCAAGATGCTCGGTATGCGCATCGAATTTGGCCAGCTTTTTCAGTGGCGTGGATTCCACAGGAATTCAGCGCCGTAACTTCGACGGGAGATTTAAGCAGAACGCATCACCTACACGGAGCACATCGCGGGAGGAAACGGTGCGAGACAAGGGGGTACCTGAATAGTTACTGCCAGGGAATGTTTCCCACTCGGGCTCTTTCTTTCCATACCCTCTCGATTCGGTCTCCCTTCAGTGGGCCAGGACAGATCGCGTTGACTCGAATGTTATGTTTGCCAACTTCCAATGCCAGGGTTTGGGTAAAGCCTATCAAAGCCCATTTGCTTGCGGCGCAAGCGCTGCGATAGGGATAGCCGCGCTTGCCACCAATGAAGGAGATGTTGATGATATTGCCGTAACGTTGGGCAATCATGAGTGGCAACACGGCTTGTGAGGCCAAAAAAGCACCGGTGACGTTCACGTCAAGAGTGTGGTTCCATTCCTCCAGGGTAATGTCGGCGACCGCTTTGGTTGGCCCTGAGATGCCTGCGTTGTTCAACAGAATATCAACTGGCCCAAAGTGCTCTCTGATCGCACGCACGAGTTGGTTGATATCTAAGGATTTGCGGACATCGGTAGGTACCGTCAGTACCTTGGTGCCAACCAATTCCAGTTCCTGTCGCGTTTCCTCCAAAGTGTCGCGATTGGTTGCCGCTAAAAGTAGGTGAGCACCGGCTTCAGCAAACTTAAAGGCGATCGCTCGGCCAAGTCCTCCATTGCCCCCTGTGATGATAATCACCTGGTCTTGGAGACAAAGCAGCGGAGTAGCAGTCTCTGTCCTCATTAACGGTGATTCCATACGGTTCCTCCTCCAAGTTGGTACGAAATGTTGTATCCGCCACCGGCCTGTCATTTTATATAGCAGTGGATTGCTTTCATTATTGCGCACCCCCTCATCGACGCCATGGGTCCCAGATGAAATGCCGAAACCTACCCTTGAATTGCACGAATAAACCTGGTTCTGCCCTGTTTAGGGTGGGTAAACTTACCGAAAGGAATTCGGCCGGCCAGCCGAAGGAGTGTGTAGGATAATGCCGAGTTCGCAATCGACCCCGCAGATCTTTTCCGCCGCTTCCCTGGCAGGTGGTCGAGGCCCAGTTGGATCGTACGGCGGGCCAATTACAGCTCACGGGGGACTTTGTCCGCGGCGCGCGGTTTGCATGTTCCGCGTGTGGGGCCGAGGATTGTTCCGTCCATGATACGGAACCCCGTCAGTGGCGGCATCTGAACTGCTTTCAGTACGCCTGCTATATCCAGGCGCGTCAACCCCGCGTGACGTGTCCGCACTGCGGTGTGAAAATCGCTCCGGTCCCGTGGGCGCGACCTGGGAGTGGATTTACGATCCTGTTTGAAGCGTTTACGCTGACCTTGATGCGCGAAATGCCCGTCCGGGCGGTGAGTGATCTCGTGGGAGAGTGGGACACCCGCCTGTGGCGGGTGCTGGATCATTATGTGACCGAGGCCCGCGATCAGCGATCCTTGGATACCGTCACGGGGTTTGGGGTCGATGAGACCGCCGCGCGGCGGGGCCATCATTATGTCACGCTCTTTGTCGACCTGGCCGAATCGGCCGTGCTGTTCGCCACGCCCAGCAAAGATGCCACCACAGTGACCCGGTTCGTCGAAGACTTTCAAGCCCACCACGGCGACCCGGCGGCCGTGACCGACGTCACCATGGATATGTCGCCCGCCTTCATCAAAGGCGTCACCACTCACTTCCCCCAGGCCGAGATCACCTTCGATAAATTTCACGTGTTGAAACTCCTGGGTGACGCCGTCGATGCCGTGCGGCGTGAGAAGCGCAAACTGTGCCCCGAACTCGCGGGCACCCGCTATTTGTGGCCTGAGTGATCCCCAGTTTTTACCATATTTGATGGTTTTGAAGCTGCTGTCTCCGCGCTTTGGGCGTCTCGGATTCCGCCACGACCGTGGCGGCTGACGTTATTCTGCGGCCAAACGGGAAATCGTG
>JAJZZP010000006.1 GCA_021797515.1 Bacillota bacterium
GTCGCCCATCAAGAGAAAGCGGGCGGCAGGCGGTAGCCTGCTCGGATCACGGTGTGCCCAGAGATGACAACGCAAGGGGCACGCGAATATTCCCTGTCGCCAGTTCCCGCCCCCCTCGTTTGGCCACAATTTCCCGTTTGGCCGCAGAATAACGTCAGCCGCCACGGTCGTGGCGGAATCCGAGACGCCCAAAGCGCGGAGACAGCAGCTTCAAAACCATCAAATATGGTAAAAACTGGGGATCACTCAGGATCTCGTCTTATAATCCACGAGTTCAGCCCATCCCGGGATAGCGTTTCCGCACCTTCCATTCAAACCAGGCCACATCCTCCGGTGTAGTGAGTTTGCGATTGTCAACATCGCCGACTACCCAGGCAACCTGGTGTCCATACTGTTCGACCACCTGCGCATCATCGGTGGGAATACCTAAGGTCCAATCTTGGTACGCGTTAGCGATTACGTCGCTTAAAAAACCTTGCGGTGTCTGAGCCAGTGCCAATCGAGCGCGATCCTCTGTTATTTCCAAAAAGGTACTCCCCTCCCTGATGCGTTTAACCGTGTCCACAATCGGTACTACCGGAATCGCGGCACCATAACGGGCAACGCCGTCCAACACTCGACCAATTAATTCGCCATCAACCAACAATCGGGCAGCATCATGCACCAATACCGCGTCTTGCTTGTGCATACCATGATCGGCAAGCCAACCCAATCCGTTTTGCACCGATGCGTGCCGCCAGGCACCTCCATCGGTGACACCCCAATTCCGATATCCTAAATTCAATAGTAAATCGACCACTCGAACCTTATCATCAGCCCGGCAGACAATGACCCCTCCATCCCACTCAGCTCCTCCGATAAAATGAGCGAGACTCCAACGTAAAACCGGGTGTCCCGCTATGTTGAGCCATAATTTGGACCCCAAGTGCGCCATACGGTGGCTTTCCCCGGCAGCCACCACAAGCCCCCAACGCCTCACAATCCGTTCTCCTTTCCGCCAGTACCGGTTATGACGGTCGTTGCATGTAATTTCGTGCGTGGGCAGATAGCTCAGGTCGATGAGCTCCGCTTCCCCGACTGTGAAACCCCCACTTGCCAAAGTAACCCAAATCCACTTAGGCCTTGAATGTGGCCATTTGGCGTGAAACTGTCAACACACTTTGTCCAGTGTACCACTTGAAGGCATCCCAGATTATCTGATCAGCTGTTCAAATTTCTTCGATCAGAACAGGCAGAATGTACTTCCCTTGTGGCAAAGAGGTGATCGTGACTCCTTCCGTCTGATTGTGTCTAGCATCCAAGCCGCTCAGAATTTTAGGATAGGCCGAGTAATCCCGGTCTATTAGCATCGCTAATGGGTGAGGATGCTAGCCGTTATTATTCTGAAAGACTACTCTACTATGTCCCCTTGAAGAATCAATCCGAAACAGGAGTTTTGTCGAACGATTTTCGACTCTTTCTCAAACCCCAGTAATGATTACGCTGTGGAATTGTCCACCAGGAGCACATTGTAGGCATCAAGTAACTCCATGGCGGCGCGTCCGTCTCCAGGCCGATGTTTCATTTAATCCGGCTGTTGACGACTTCGATCGGTGCATTGCTGATCCCCCAATGTACAGCCCCTATCGCTGGATTCGAGGATCCGTCCGATTTTCCTTGTAATTGGTCAAAAAAAGTTAGCGATGACCTTCAAGAAAGGCACAGACAGAAAAAGCCCCACAGATCTGAGCTTGCTCGCCGAGAATATTAGTCGTTGGAATGTGGCTGGGGATGCCTGCGGATATCAGTCGCCATCGGGTTACTTTGGCATTTTTTCCGCCATCTTTGGTGCTCCCGTTAAGTGCCGGGGATCGCCAGCGGAATCGGCTGGCAACCCCGGCTAATTGGCGGTGTTGATGAATCGGATAGTTATCCGATCAAGCTGTGCCTCGGCTAGACAGTGGATCGGAGGGCTCCAACAAGTGCTCTTGGGAAGCATCGCGAAGAGTCTTACCTTTAGGTTCGTGCAGCACGAAAAGTGTGAGTAGCGCCCCCAGTACGGAAATCCCAGCCAGGAGTCCCATAGTGCCTGCCAACTTCAGTTGGATAAGTAACAACGGAAACAAGAACGCGGCGACGGCGGCCCCAAATTTGCCAGCAGAAGCCGACATGCCAAACCCTATTCCCCGCACGGTCACCGGAAACACTTCGGAAGGGAACACAAAAGTGGTGCTGTTGGGACCAAATTCGATAAAGAAATAGCTCACCGCATACACTAGCAAGAAATCCGTGGGAATGCTGGTAATCCCCGGAGCTAACCACAACACGCTATATGCTGCCGCCATCACAATGAATCCTAGTGCTTGAATAAATTTCCTCCCGATACGGTCAACCGTAAAAGCCGATACCCAATAGCCCGGCACCGCCGCTATCAAAAATATCCAAAAGGACGTCAGGGTATGAGAGACCAGCGTACCGTGTGGTGAAAGAGCTTTCATAACAAGTCCTGAAGACACGCTATTGCCGTAAAACGCCATGTCTAAGAACATCCAAGAAAACGCGGTTCCGATCAATGTCAAGAGGTATCGGCGATTGGTAAACAGAACCGAGACGTGGTCTTTCAACTTGTTGACGCGTCCCGTGTCCCCCACTGTGGTGGCCGTCAACTGCTGAACCAACGCGGCAGTACCCGCCACATCGCCTTCGACTCCCAATTTAAAATGCGGGGTTTCGGATATCCTTCGCCGCAAGTAAATAACGAGCCCGGCAGGAATAGCTCCAAGACCCAGCATGAGCCGCCACGCCAGGGCATCAGACACCCCTGTGGATAAGAGTACGATGGCTACCAACGGCCCCACTAGCAGTCCGAATCCCTGCATCGCAAACACAGAATTCACTAAAAATCCCCGCCGTTTTCGATTGGAATACTCGCTCATTATGACACCGCTCATGGGATAGTCCCCGCCGACACCCAGTCCGACAATAAATCGCAAGACAAACAACATCCAAAAACCGGTGGAAAACGCTGACAACAAGGCACCTACCGTCAGCAGCATCGCCTCAATTCCGTAGACCGCCTTGCGGCCCACACGATCCATTAGCCGTCCGAAGACCAATGCCCCTAGCACCGCAGCAAACAGCGCCGAGCTATTGAGCAGCATCAAATCCAAGGTCGTTAAATGCCACAAAGGGGTCAGTAGCGTCGTAACCACCCCAATAATGAATAAGTCGTAGGCGTCGGTAAAAAAACCCATACCAGCAGTGAGCCAGGTACGAAAATGAAATCCTTTGAGTCCGGCCTCCTCCAACGGCTGTAATACGCGGTCGCGCACGTTTTCCGGGGAGTTGTGGTCCATTTATTTTTTCCTCCTTGGCGATTGTATCCCGTTGGGAATAGTGTCGATGTTTAAAAAACAAGTGCCAAATGATTGTTCCGAGTCATACTATAGAGAGGGCTGGTTAATCTCAGAGGATCTCAATGTTAAGATGCGATTAAGATAACGATTGTTCCACGAACAAAAACCTGGTCCTCGTCAAACCCCGAAACGTGGGCTAATCCGCTGTCCTTATAACAAAAAAAAACTTCACGGCGGATTCAGAAGCTTTTCATTCTGAACAATGCCGGGATCTTTTGTGGACCGAATTCCACTCACCAAGGAACACAAACCGATGTGGATTTTTCGGAAGCTAGGATCGGAACGGTCCGAAGTCACGCCGGGGGAGATCGACGTAAGACGGCTGTCGCCAACGGCGAAGACGCAGTGGTCGATGATCCAGGAACCTCCGGGAGCGATCCCGGAAACCCCCGCCTCAACCCGCCAGAGTTAGGCGGCGGAAGAGTTCATCATAACGGCCCTTTAGGGCTCCCGGCAAAATAACTTACTCCTTTTGGGGTTATGGGGCGATCACATAATTCCACTCGCCTTGAAAGTGTTGGCGCTAATGCTAATTGACATCACTTCGACTCACTCGGTTGTCATCAGATCCGAGAGACTCTACTGACGAAAGCCCCTACTAGATTCAGCCCTTTAGGCTGGGATTCGCGTTCGGCGTACGGCCCAGACCCATTGCCTACACCCAACGCGAAGGAAAAGGGTGAGGCCGGATTCCGGTGCGAGGATGTCTTCAAACCGAGAGCAACGATGACAACATAATTAGTACAACCGATGACAAAAAAGTTAGCCAAAACACGGCATCCGCTTGCCTTAGCGAGGCGGAACGAAAACGTATCGCCGAGGGGCAATGCTCCATTCCATCTATCCCCACCAGCGCCTTGTGGGAGCAGGGATCCGCTATGCGGAACGCATTGTCCAAGATGCGGCGACTGGGACTCCCCTGACTGACGCCTAGTATTTGGCGCTAGTCCGGAAACACCGGGCCCACGAGGCGGCTCGCAAACGTCAATCTAAAGCGGGAGACGGGTCCTACTGGGCACAACGTAAGGCGGCTTCAACTCGTGCGCGCCGGAGAATCATTCTGTTTGAGAGTACGTGACGTAGAGCGGTGTGCGGGAGGAGCAGCCGACAAGGTTGAGCAACTGGCGGAGTGAAAGTCTGCGCATCACTTGGTCGATTCGGGTGATTAGCATATCCCATGCATGGTGCGGTAACAATCCATGTTCCGCTGGGATGTAAACGTCGCGGCGGCCTCGGTACCCCGAAGGTCGGAACCGTCGGTGCGGCAAGCAAATGGGGAGGCCAAAAGGACGAAAACAATACGGCAGCCCCGAAATTGGGCTCCCTTCGGAAGCGGTTGAAGGGACATTTTGGTACGACGACCCGGTTCCTGCAAGGAGAAGGCCGTTGTTCGATGGGAAGAAACGACCCTGTGCACCATCGAAGCCACCGGGGTATGGGTTCTGGCATCTGCCGAAAGATTCTTAGAGATAACGTCGGGAAGGTCCGCGTTGCCGCTGGGTTGACAACAACCAGCAAAGACTTTGTCCCGTCGCGTAAGCGACGGACAGAGAGGAGCGGGGATTGGCGCCTGGGGTGTCGGCTTAGAACGGACTGTGAGCATCGAACGCAGTGTCGGTGCCGAACCGTTCAGAGCAGGGCTAGCACGTAAGTAAACCGACCGGTTGACGGCCGCATACGGGTGTCACCATTTAAGCCGAGAATCATTCGGGAAGGTTTACGATGCAAAAGGAGACCCAGGCCCAGAAACGGACTCGGGAAATTCGATCGTCCGGAATCGTGGTCACGAGGGAACGGTCGATACACTTCTATGGTACGAAGGATAAAGAAGAGCCGACGGCAGGTTTCCTGCAACCTTGTCGTCTGTGGTAATGCAGGACGTCCCCGTTTCCTTCATGACTATGCGCCTGATTTCTATCCCGACAAACCGCACGCACCGTTCATTGAGGGGCTGGCCTCGCAAGAGGTTGGCCTACTCTATTCCACGCGGGCAGTGGGCGACACCGTATGGTATCAATGGACTCACGTGAAACCGCACGTTTGGCGGGTCTTAGAAATGCTACAAATCCCCATTTCAACACGAGTTTCAATGGCATTCATCAGGCTAATCGGTCGCCCAGCATAAATCACTAATTTTTGCAGGCTCACATGCGAAGGCTAAGCGGTAACCCTGTCGCAAGCCGTGTTGTATCATTATGAAGCACCAGCGCACGACACCGCCGTTGCCGTTCGATCTTCTTGACAACAGGATTTTCTCGATCCATTATTAACGTGAACGTCAACATCATAAATCAAAGAGGATGGAGAAATATGTCCCCACAAACTGCATCGACTCTACGGATTGGCCAATTTGCGGTGGCATGCGGAGTCACGCCCCGCACCATTCGCTTTTATGAACAACAAGGCCTCTTGTCGGCGATACCCCGACAAACCCATACCATGCGGCGGTATTCGCCTGACCTGATTGCTCGGGTCGAGCGCATTCAACACCTCCAGACCTTGCTTGACTGGTCTTTGGAGGATATCCGAGCCGCGTTAGTATTAGAAGATCAAGTGGCGACGCTCCGCACCCAGTACTATCAAAATCCGTCTGTAATCCATCGCCAAAACTTGCTGGACGAGGCTATACAGCTCACGACCAATCAACTGACCCGAGTGTATCAGCGCATGGAAAGCCTGCAAAATCTCCAACGAGACTTGGAAGACAAATTGTCGCGATATCGTGCTCTCCGCGCGGAATCGGACCGAGAGGATGACGCGCGTTGAACCTGCGGTTTCCCACCGCCGTATGGGCTACGGCATTCGCGACATTTGTGGCCTTCATGGGCATCGGGGTGGTGGACCCGATTCTGCCCCTGCTGGGACGAAAAATGGGCGCAACACCCGTACAAATTGAATGGCTGTTTACCAGTTATATCGCCATCATGGCCATCGCGATGCTCATTTCCGGCGTCGTCGGCACTCGCCTCGGCAGTAAAAAAACCATGTTATTAGGCCTCGGATTGGTCGTCATTTTTGCGACCGCTTCAGGACTCTCCCCCTCCATTGGCATGCTCGCGCTGTTTCGGGGGGGCTGGGGCTTAGGCAATGCGTTTTTCACCTCGACCGCGCTGTCCCTGATCGTGGGCTTGTCTGCGGGACGCACGAGTACCGCCATCACGCTGTATGAAGCCGCTTTGGGTTTGGGTATTGCGTCGGGGCCGCTGTTAGGGGGCTTTTTAGGGTCCGCCTCCTGGCGCTATCCGTTTTTTGGCACGGCCACCCTCATGGCCATCGGATTGATTCTCACCGTGATTTCGGTGGCGGACCCACCTCAGCGCGAACAACCGCGGACTGCGCGCGACATTTTTCATGCGTTAGGCCATCGGGCGGTTCTGACCAACGCGCTCATTGGTCTGAGTTACAGTTATGCCTTTTTCACCATTCTGGCATATTCTCCGCTCACCCTGCCTCACATTTCGCCGGTGGCTCTCGGCTTCACGTACTTTGCCTGGGGCATTTTGGTGGCGTTTTCTTCGGTGTTTCTCGTCAACGTGCTGACCCGCCGCATGAATCCCGTCACGTTGTTGGCTATCAACTTAGGTGGGTTAGTGATCGTCATGGGATTAGCGGGCATGGCGGGACCCCGGTGGTTGCTGATCCTCATTGTCGTTTCGGGTTTATTCTGCGGGATGGCCAATGCCCTCTTTACCACGTTAGCCATGGAGGTCTCAGCGTTTCCCCGTTCGCTGGCCTCGGGAGCGTATAACTTTCTCCGGTGGGCGGGAGCGGCTATTGCCCCGGCACTATCCGGCTGGATTGGCCAAACGGTCGGGTTGACCGTGCCCTTTTTCATTGCCGGAGGGGTGGTCGTTTTAGGTGTCGTCGCCCTCGGGATTCAAGGAGACCTCTTACGGGCGGCCTTACGCCAAAAGCGGGACACGCCAACCGTAGAGGTCTAATCAATTCAGCACGAATGGAGAGAGGGAATTTGCCATGCCTACGAAAATTTTACTGGCCTCCGACGGTTCGCCTGGAGCCTTGCAAGCGGCCCAATGGTTAGATCGCTTCGCCGATTTAACCCCGATGTACGTGACCATTGTAACGGTTGTCCCGGCGTCTCTCGGACTAGGCCAAATCGCCTATGTGGTCGATCCGAATATTCACACCCAACTGATGGATGCCGTCATAGCGGAAG
Organism: Bacillota bacterium; assembly: GCA_021797515.1. Taxonomy (GTDB): domain Bacteria; phylum Bacillota; class Sulfobacillia; order Sulfobacillales; family Sulfobacillaceae; genus Sulfobacillus_C. Next base: position 7,573 of record JAJZZP010000006.1, read on the forward strand.
CGGAGAAGGCTGCACGCCAGACTGTCGACGTCATGCCGCGCCTTCATCCCCCGTGGTTTACGCAGATTGCGCCCAATATTGTGCAAGCTATCCTCGACGCGGCTGCCGAACAGGCGGTAGACATTATTGTGGTCGGACGCCGGGGTCATGGCACCTGGAGCAGCACGTTATTGGGAAGCGTCTCCCTGCGGCTGATCACGCATTCTCCTCGACCCGTCTGGGTGATTCCCCCCATGACGTCGTCATGAGAGTTCCCCGCTCTTGGCTTGTCATGCCCCTACGCATGGGCGCTACGCGCCCCGTTTCTCCTGATTGCCACGGCCCTCCTTTCGCTGAGGTGGATGGGGGTCCCGCCTCTCACGCGTTTCCTACGCCGATTGCCCCGTGATCCGGGGTTTGGGTCGGTGCCGGCGTTAACAGGGAACCGCGTATGAGGAATGCCCTCATCGTAAACGGCATCGGCATATCCGCAGGATCATCGGCAGGGTCGAGGCAGGGTTCTACAGTAGTCGGGCTCTAGCTAGTGGCACCCTCATCACAGCAACCGCACCCAACGGAATCGTTCGCCGATCCCAGTGCCTTCTTTGAGAAGGAGGGTACATCTTGAGCACAAAAAGCGCCCCGCGAGCCGCCGAAAATTTCGGGTTTCTTGTGGCCGTATTGATTGCGGTCGTCCTGAACCCATTAAATTCGTCCACGATTGCCGTGGCATTGCGGGTGCTCTTGCACCGCTTCGGAAATCATGCCAACAGCTTAACCTGGATTATTTCCGGTTATTATTTAGGGAGTGCCATCGCTCAGCCGGTTCTGGGAAGACTTGGCGATTTATGGGGACATCGGCGCCTGATATTTTTGGGTCTCGCTCTGATTATGGTGACCGCAGTGGGTGCGCCTTTGTCGCCGAATTTAGAGATTTTTGTGGGGTGGCGTGTGGGGCAGGCCGCAGCCACCTCCATGATTTATCCCAATGCCGTGGCCTTGGTCCGTGCGGAACTGCCGGACCAAGTGGGAAGAGTCTTGGGGTGGATCGGCATGGCGGCAGGCGGCGCGGTGGCCGTGGGACCGCCCATCGGCGGTCTCTTGATGTCGGTGGCGAGTTGGCAGGCGATTTTTTGGTTAAACATTCCGTTAGCCGCCGTAGCCGGTTGGTTATTCTATCGGCATGCTCCGCATAATCCTCCCGATGCGCGAAAAAACGTCGGACCTCGTGCGGTGTTGACCCGTCAGCTTGATCTGCCGGGGCTCATGCTGTTCGCGGGTACCGTGGTGGCCTTCTTGCTCTGGTCGACGCACTTTGACAAGAGCCAGGGTTCTCTAATGTTGGTTGTAGGCCTGGCAGGGACGGGCGTTCTGATCTTCGTAGAATCAAGAATGCCCGCACCTCTGATTCCTCTGACCTGGTTTAAGGATCGGACCTTTGCTCTCAGCAGTCTCCTGACGATCTTATCCAATGTGGTCATGTATTCCATTCTTTATGGTCTCCCCGTGTATGTGCAAAGCGTGCGACACCTGAGTCCCAGCGATTCGGGCCTGTTATTGCTGGCATTTGCGGGAGTGACGGCCGTAGCATCGCCGTGGGGTGGCCGGTTGGCACAGCGGCGCGTGGGGCCCCAGCCATTGATCACGGCTGGAATCTTTTTGGTGGCCGGAACCGGGATTTTGATCGGGATAAAAACCTTGGCGTGGCCTTGGATCGTCCTGGGGCTGATTTGTTTGGGTTTCAGCTTTGCCTTAAGCAATGTCTTATTGCAAAAGGTGTTGCTAGAATCTGTTCCGCCCCAAGAAACCGGCCGAGTATCGGGACTCTTCATGCTCTTGCGATATCTAGGGACCATGATCTCCTCGGCTTTAGTGGCGGCAGGCATTGAAAATCCAACCCGAACCGCATTATTTGAGATCCTCTTAGGCATGGCCTGCATCACGGCCGTCCTTCCGCTGGGCCTGATTGGCACGGATTCTTTTCAGGGCTGATGTTGCCGGACTCAATCACTCCGCAACGCATTCTCCACTTCCGTGAGATAGCCTGTACTGGGCACGTCAATTTGAATGACGCCCCGGTATTGGCGCTAATGCAATTTATCATCACACCGGCTAACACCGCTGTCATAAGGTCCTGAGTCTTCGGCATATTCAGGGGTTCCTGAGTGATACAGGGCACAGTGCTATGGGCTGGGACTCCGCTTTGGCGAACGGCCTAAAAGACAAGGCCCACGCCAAACCTGGAGTGACAGGTTTCCTACCGGGTTCTTCCTCACATCTTCTCCGTACTTCCGATTGGCCAAACCCTAGACGGCAAAAATATTGACACCGATGATGAGCCAATCCTATGACAAAAAGGATTAGCCAAAACACCGGGTCTTTGGTTTTGCAACTTTTTTTCGCACCTAAAAACTTCCAATTTTATTAATTATGGCAGAATAGTCCGCGAATAGGTTTGGCCGCCGCTTGCCGAAGTTTTCCTTATGAACATCCTCACACCCACTAGCCGTGTGGTGGGCGCTGCCCGCCGGTATCGTTTCACCGAGCGATGGGCCACGACGGACGTGGCGATCCGCATTGGCGCTGGCCGGGAGGCCACCGATTTTACCGAAGAGAGCTTGGGACGGGCGTTGGATAAACTCGCCCGGGCCCATCCGGCCCGGGTATTGAGTGCCATTGCGGCCCAGGCGTATCTTGTTACTGATAAGGTAAAATGTCCATGAGTTGACTAGGTGAATTGACCGGATTCTGCTCGAGTACGCGTCCTAATAGGTTGGCGCTCATGCGATGTGTCATCGCTTCGACTAACACGACTGTCATGAGAGTCCCGGTAGCCTTGGGTATTGAGGGACTCCGTCGTAATACGGGGAACAGCCCTACGGGCCGGGACTCCCGTTTTGCGAACGGCCTCAGACTTCCCCATTTAATGTTTGTGTAAGGATTCCAACTTTTGGGGAGCTTTGCAATGCGTAGCGAGAATACGCAGGATGTCGCGGATCTTGTGCATTGATGAGAGCCAACAAGTCAGAGACAGCCTGAGCCCATCGCGGACGTGCAGGGCGTTCCAGGGTAATGGTCAAGACCGTGCCCTCTTGGTGGACGGTGCCCCCCCGCTTGTAGCAACCATCGTGCCAGACGCCGCTCATGGCGAGGGTCGGGATACACCATAGCGAGTCGTTGCCGCGGCCAGTTGGTTCGGATATTCCGCTTGGACGCCCCTGCACTGGTAACCCTCACCGGGAAAGGGCCCAAGAGAAGCTCCGTACCACTAATGACCCCCACGGCCACTCTTGTAGCCGAATATTTGAACGAACGGCATCTCCAGCGCCCCGAATTCGGCGATTTTCCCGTCTTTTGTAATCGCCAGCGGCATAAGCTGATCCGGGCGGGTGTTACATAGATCCTGAAGAAATATGTGACGCTGGCGCGAGCCCAATCTGCCGTGGGATTTCCCGATGCCGTCACACCGCATGTGCTTCGGCACACCAAGGCAATGGATTTCTTGCAAGCAGGCGTTAATCTCATCTTGAGTTTCGCACCCCGAAATCACAACAAATTTAACGGGATAAAAAGCCGCGAAACCCGCATGAATACTGGGTTTTTGGTATAATTAAGGTGCTATCCAAATCAACCAAAAACGGAGTGACATCATGCGGGACAATGCGACCGAGATCAAAAAGGTGCTCGATGAACACCAGTATTCGATCAACGCTATTATATTCGATGTGATGGGCACCTTCAAATTGAATTCCATCATTCGGAAGACGCATTTCA
>JAJZZP010000039.1 GCA_021797515.1 Bacillota bacterium
AAAATCCTTGGCGAAAACTCCTCCATGCGTAAAAATTTTTTGCCATTTGCTAGGCATCGCCTTAAGGCGAATGCAAGCGTTTCTTGGCGCAGACCACTACCGCGAATTTTTGGACAAGCTCCTAGCGTACTCGCGATCGACTATTTGCCGATCAAGGGTTGAAGGTAGGAGCCATGACGCCCACAGCGCAAAAGGCCTTGGAAAATTTGTATCGGCTTCCTGGGGCCAGCGTAGTTCATCCCATTGACACCCCGGCTGGTACGTTACGTGTCGAAGAAGGACGCATTGCCGGACGGATTTTATCCCTTGTGTTGACCCATGGACATCCCGATGTGGTTGTTGTCCTTGTGAAAGTGTGGGCAATTGTGGACTAACAGACGAGCGCACCGATGTTTTCGGTAACCTCTTAACAAACGGTGTTAGATAGCCTTAAATTTAACCTGGGCGCAGTGTATATCCCCCGGGCTTAGAAATTGGGCACGCCCGATAGGGGTAATCGCTTTTGCTAAGACGAGGTCTGTCGTAAAATGAAGCATGATGGCGCTTGTCCGTGATACCATCGTTCTATATTGTGGCATAAGGAGTGAACCCAAATTCCTTCACGATTCGACACCCCATTTTGGATTGGTGATCGTTACTTTTCGGAAGATGATATCGCTTTAATTCATGATATGTTGAGGCGATTTCGACGGCTCAGTCGAAGAGAGCTTGTCGCCACGCTGTGTGAGAATTTGCAGTGGAAAAATTTAGCCGGCAGGCCTCGCCTAGAGGCCTGCGATCAACTGTTGGATGCCTTGGAGGTCGCTGAAGGCTTAAAACTGCCACCAAAGCGGAAATCCTCCAACAAGGCTACAAGCGAGATACAAGGCGAACCTATCCCTGACGTGGAGTTGAACGTTCCGCTTTCGGCAGTGCGTCCCATCCGCATCGTTCCGGTAGCCAAAGAGGAGCAACAGACGTGGAACGCCACCATGGCGACTTTCCACCCTCTAGGCTATCAGCGCGCATTTGGTGCCAGGCAACACTACTGGATTATCGCCGAAGGCGGTTCTAAGCCGCTGAGGCTCGGTGGACTCCTTTTCGGATCTTCGGCCAAAGCATTGGCGGACCGGGAAAGCTGGATTGGCTGGACTGCCGAAGAACGCAGCCGATTTCGGCCCCGCATTGTAAACAACAGCCGCTATTTAATCCTCCCCGGCGTCCATGTACCACACTTAGCAAGCCATGTCCTTGGATTGGTATCCCGTCGCATCCGATCCGATTGGCAAGACCGGTACGGTTTCGCCCCAGTGCTGCTTGAAACATTCGTCGAACTGCCCTATCATGGCACCTGCTATGCTGCTGCCAATTGGATTCGGGTGGGAGAAACGACAGGCCGTACTCGTCAGGACCGCCACCGATCCATCCATGTGCCACGAAAGTCCGTTTGGCTCTACCCGCTTACACCAAACTGGCGTAAAGAGCTCATGGCTCCTTGGCCCCGTTGGGAGGAACCGGACGAAGAGGAGGAGGAGGAGGACGGCGGATTTTGGGAATAGTTAGCTGTGCGCAATCCATGAACGGCGCTCACTTGGCTCAAAGAGCGGACGGTGGCGGACCACAATGGTGGCAGTATACGTCTCCTTGGCCTCATGAATCTCCGGGACTTTAAACTTTGCGGTAGACGATTGGCTCATGCCCCCCGTCCTTATATTGACCGTTCTTACCCTAGCAAAAAGAGGCCGCACGTGTCACGTTTCATTAGGGGGCGAAAAGTTACGGGCGCTTGATCCGGATCTTGCACCGACCTATCTTTTAGGCAAAGTCGTGGGTACACGCCTCATTGATGCGCTCCGGAATCCTGAACGATCTTTTTCCCCCGATGGATGTCCTCTCAAAACCGATACGCCGTAACGTTTGGCGGTATACCCCAACGGTGTGGAATGACCGCTGCCGGATCGTCCAAGGGTTCTTCCATCTGCGGACTGGAGTAGCCCAGGACAGAACGGGAAACGTCATCTGCATGAGCGATCTCGAAAGCGGCGTCTTCGGTGCGGTGTCGCGTCATAACATGGCCCCTATGAAGCCACGTCCCCATCGCCACATAACGTAAAACATTGGATAGGAGAGGTCGTATAATCAGCGGTCCCAGATACTCCAGTGCAAGACTCTCGACCCGCAAGAAGTCATTTTGGCCCGCGGCGTCTTAAACCGGCTGCCAACATCTGGCTCGTGGTTTCCAGACCTTACGTAATCCATCCTAATGGCTCAATTGCACGATCTGCCACTTCTGCCAATCATCGTCTAGATAATCCGCAGGAGGCGGTGCCAGTTTATATGAGCCGATGTGAAATGCATGGCGGCTTGCCCACTCGACAAGCAAAGCACGCTATGTTTGGATCGTGAGGGTCCCGTGTATGATCAGCGGATCGGAAATTTGCATCGTTAATGTATCATCATTCACTGACTCGAAGACCATCAGCACGTAAAGATAATGCGTACTCCATGAATGGTCCGGGTTCCCCCAAGGGAAATCCGAACGACTGCCCCGCCCCACAAGTTTGGCAGCTTGCTGAGGCGCTCAATAAGGCTTGTTAACGTGTTGTCCCAATTTTGGAAGGCCATTAAGTTTTCAAGCCCCCGTTTGTAATGGTGATGTTTCTACCAAGAGTTCTCGCTGTTCCATCTGACGTGGTTTCGTGTGTCTTGTAGGCCATTGCACGTAACCTTCGACCACCCGTGTCTCTAACCAACGGCTGACTGCTCACCAAGGGGTTGGAGATTCCCGATTATTCCGCCATAAGCCGGTTTATGGTAGTTATCGGATACTTCAGGTCGATAATGTTCCTGGAAGACCCCTATCTATATGTCCGGTTGAGGAAAACCGTATCCGGATATCAAGAGTCAATCGGCCGGAAGAAGAGTCATAGCATAGCGGGTGTTCCGACGAACTTGCTCTAGACTGTAATGCATGGGGTACAGACGATGATCACGCCATAAGCTGGTCTGGTCTAGGGCGTGCGGGTGCTGACCCACTCCGCTTACTCCAAGAGGGACACTCCAACCGGAATTGTCCCAGTTACTAAGATCAAACGCATATCTGGCGACGGAAGTGCCTGTCACGCTAAAGCCATTAACCGAGTAAGAGGCTGCTTGCACGGTGTCGCCATCTCCGTCCATGGGTATCGGCTGCGGGTTAACCCACGGGGATAGCGCTGGCCCAATGTGGGATAACGGATGACTGGGTTGGAGTATGTGGGCTGAGCCCCATGCAGGAAGTGCACCATCGCCATCCAAGTCCAGCTGCCGTCCAGTTTCATCGAGGGCAGTCCCCAATATATCGGGATCCAAGCCAACGAGGTAATGTTGGAGTTCGGGATATGCGCCATCCAGGATGTCTGGCAGGTGACCGGTGAGGCGTCCTGTCTGCCACGCAAGCGGTGCTGAGTTTTTCCACCGCAGTAGGAAGTTAGTGTCCGTGATGGATGTAATCAAGTTTGTCACGACCACTCGTCGAACCGTGTTATACACGGTGGGGATGACGCTGTCCTTACGTATTTCCGAGTTCCATGCAAGCAAAAGTTCTTTCAGGTTTTTGCCGGCTGGGCTAGACGGGTGGCTGCTCGATAATTGCCGAAGGAACTTCTGCGCGGCACGTGAAACGACATCCTGATGGATCTCGGTCATTTCGTTTGCGGTCCACCGATCACGGCTTAAAATCAAATCTTCTATTCGCTCTTTTCGGTGAGAAGCAGCAAAATCCAGAGCGATGTAATAGGGGTAGTCATCGTTTACGACCTGGTTGTTGGCCGTGACGATGTAGCCGGAATCGGGGTTCACAACCCGATACATAGCCTCAAACGGCACGTAACCTGACCAAGTGAATCGTCGGGAGGCTGCAGGTGCCGGAAGCCACCCGTTGGCCAATGGGCGAATTGGCAATTTGCCCCGCATCCGGTACCCGATATTTCCATCAGTATCCGCGTACAGCAGATTGTTAACAGGATCGACCCAATCTACCATGGCAGCATCCAATTGGTGGATATCTTCGGCGTATAGCATGGACAGGAGTGCTTGCCATGTTCTATTCGGGACTTGCAATGATACTGCCTTAAGTACGAGCGCAATGTTTTCAAATTCCTGAATAATAGGTCCCTCGTCCGTTTCACGAATCTCGAAATTCACGGGGGACTTACCTCGCACCACAAGTTGCTCTCGGATTGAAGGACAATGCACCCATTCAGGGCCACGCCTATAGGATTGGCGGTCTGAACTTAGCTCTTCAATAAAAATATCTTGGGTATCGGCAGCACCATGAGTAATGCTCCATGCCACGCGAGCGTTATGACCGAAATGGGGAAAACCTGGAACCCCGGGAAATGAGAATCCAATGGAATCAAAATCGTCACACTTTAGATGGTTCTGATAATACACGTTGGGTACCTCGATGCCCCTGTGGGGATCGCCTGCCAATATTGGCATACCCGAGACAGTCCGTGCTCCTGATAGAACCCAGTTATTGCTGCCACCCTCATCAATGTCGTCATCTATGAATTGTGACCCAAAAATTCGTGTTGTCAAATCGATGTCGGCGAAGACATCGTTGTTGTTGGGCAGATGATTATACTGCCGCGCTGTGGGGAATAGCAGTTGCAGCTTTTGGGTTCCAAATTGGCTCGCAATACGCATTCTCCAAAGTTTGTGCTCCCAGCGGCCCATATTCATGTGGCGGATCTTGAACACGGCGATCGAATCCCATTTCTCCCAGGGTTTGGGAACATGATGAAGAATTTGGCACTCCGGCGGGAAAGTCTCAAGCCGCAAATAGGCATTGACCCCTTCTGCATAAGCGGCGAACATCGACTGGACTTCAGGGGTCGCCTGTTGAAAATCCAGTTGGGCATTATGCTCAAGTCGGAGACGGCGCCAAAGGATATCTTGATCAACGGTTTGACTCCCCATGACTTCTGACAACCGGCCGTAGGCTCGCAACCGATCGTATTCCATTTGCCACAAGCGGTCTTGGGCATGGACAAAGCCTTGGGTGAAAAAGCCATCGATGGCGCTTCGGGCATAAATGTGCGGAACCCCGATGCTGTCGCGAAGTATCTCAACGGGGTGGGTCAACCCCAATAGTGTACGGTGGCCGTCATAGCTTACGGATGCGTCCGAAAAGATTCGTTGAAAATCCTGAGACATTTGATCCACTCCTAAAAGGGTTTCCACAAACGATGTATTATGGCGCGGTTTCCTCGTGCGAATAGCGCAAGAGAGCTCCGGCTGTGAGAGACGGAAAACTCCATAACCTTATGCTTGACTCATAATAACATCGAATGATATATTTCGCGATAGGTAGATGGTATGACCAATTTGATTACGAAAATTTGAGGGAGTAGGGAATAGACATGAAACGACCATTTTTGAGATTAGCGGGACTCGGGGCCGTGGGAATTACATTACTAGTAGGTTGTGGAACTAATACCGCTACGAAACCAAACAATGGGACTAGTGTAACGAAAACGCTGGTGGTTGATTTAAATGCGGCACCATCAAACTTGGATCCGGGACTACAGTATAATTTGGAAAGCTATTATGTGTACCGCAACATCTTTGACCAGCTCCTAACAGATAATCCATGGACGGATAAGATTGAGCCGGATGTTGCCACTTCGTGGAAGGCCGTGTCGCCGACCAAGTGGGTATTTACCATTCGACAAGGGATTAAGTTTAGCAACGGCCAACCGTTGACGCCTGCCGATGTGGCGTACAGCCTGCAGAGGATTCTCAACCCGAGCTATGACAGTCCCCAGGAGCCAAACTTCGCCGAAGTTCAATCGGTGACCACGTCCGGCCAAAGTGTCATCATTACCACGTCGAAACCGGACCCAGTACTGCTGGGTAACTTAACAACTCTTAGTATTGTGCCTAAATCCTATATCTTGGCGCATGGGAACGCCTATTTTAACTTGCATCCTATTGGTTCGGGGCCATACGAATTGAAACAGTGGGTACAAGGTTCGACCGTGACCCTGATCCGCAATCCTCTCTATTGGGGCAAGAAGCCTGCCATTCCGGCAGTTGAATTTCGTGCGGTTCCGAGTGAAGCCACAATGATTTCGGATCTGCAGTCGGGGGTAGCGGACATTGCATACCCCATCACCCCTGATCAAGCTTCGGTGATTAACACGAACAGCACCTTACGGGTGTTGACCACCCCTACAGATCGCGTGGCCTACTTGGCCTTCAATACCGATCAGGCACCGACTAATAACTTGCTGGTACGTGAGGCCATCACGCATGCCGTGAACATCCCCCTAATGATCAAAACCCTGCTACAGGGGTATGGACGGCAGGTTAACACTACGCTGACGCCGATCGGGTTTGGATATGACGCAAATCTTCCCAACTATTCGTATAACCCGACCTTGGCCAAGCAGTTGCTGAAGCAGGCAGGTTATCATGGACAACCCATGGTGTTCGCCACCTCTCCGTCGTACCCCACATTGGTCATCCAATCGATCCAGCAGCAGCTATCCAAGGTGGGTATTCCAGTCCAAATTGTCAGCACAACCCAGGCGACGTACCTTCAAAAAGTTCAAAGTCCCTTGCATTCTTGGGGAAATATTCGGATGGGGGCGTGGCAGGGAACGTGGCCTGATGCGTCGACCTATCTATACCCCATGTTCTATTCGAAGAGTATTTGGTCGAGTTGGTCTAATGCCCAATTCGATACGGCCGTCACCGCAGCCCAAAGTACGTTAAATATCACGGCTCGGACCCAGGACATTAATCAGGCCTTACAAGTACTCCATTCGCAGGCACCCGCCATGGGTCTATGGCAGGAATATGACTTATACGGAGTGAACAAGAACGTAGTCTGGAAGCCGAATCCATTGGAAAACTTCTTCGTTGCGCAGATGAAGTGGAAATAACCCAAAATCGTACGTGAATGAGAAGTTAGGGGTGATGTTGTGAGATTTGTCACGGGGCGTTTCGTACAAGCCATCATCTCCCTATGGGGTGTGGTCACGATTGTCTTCTTCGTTCTACACTTATCAGGCAATCCGGCGTTATTGTTGGCACCACCCAACGCCACAGCGCAACAGGTCGCTCAAATCGAGGCGCACCTCGGGCTCAACAAGCCTCTGCTGGCGCAGTATTGGGTGTACTTGACAAACCTTGTGCGGGGAAACTTCGGCTTCTCCTATGCATTGAATGAGCCGGCATCAATGATCGTAGCTGGCAGAATACCGTATACGGCAGCATTGGCACTGGCAGCATTCACCATAACTGTGGTGGTAGGAGTACCCGTGGGAATCTTGCTGGCAGTCTACCGCGAAACGTGGCTTGAGCGATTGCTTATGCCGATTGTGGTTGCAGGGCAAAGCATGCCGGCATTCTGGTCGGGACTCCTGCTCATTTATGTGTTCAGTGTAAAACTTCACTGGTTTCCTTCCTCTGGAGCCCAGAGTGTTAGCTCGATCATTTTGCCGGCAATTACCTTGGGAGGGCTCTCAGTGGCTGCGGTAGCCCGGATGACCCGATCTGCGGTGATTGGCGAGATGCAAAAGGACTATGTTAGGACTGCCAGGGCTAAAGGTACCCGATCAGCGACGATCATGTTGAAACATGTGTTGAGAAATGCGGCGGTCCCCATCGTCACCATTATCGCTTTACAGTTAGCCAATTTGCTGGGGGGATCGGTCATTACTGAAACCATTTTTGCCTGGCCGGGGATCGGGCAGTTGACCATTCAGTCAGTTCAGTCCTTAGACTTTCCGGTGGTGGAGACAATTGTCATTCTTGGGGCCGCTGTCTATATCGCGGCTAATTTTCTCACAGATGTGACTTTTTCCATTATTGACCCGAGAATTCGTCTGTCAGGAGGTGCCACGGGTGGTTGAAGTGACAGAACGACTGATAGCTGACGAGGAACCTACGCAAAAACCCCGCTATATTCCGTGGAAGCTCGCAGGATACGTTGTGGTGTTGGTGATTTTCGTTTTAGCAACAGCGGTGCCGGGTTGGCTTGCACCAACCAATCCGCTACAAGAGAACTTGTTAGTTCGGCTTACGCCCCCCGGCACGGTAGTTAGTGGTCATATTTATTGGTTAGGAACTGACGCGTTGGGGCGTGATGAATTGAGCCGTTTGATTTGGGGCGCACGCATATCGTTCGTCGTGGCCATCACGTCCGTCTTGATGTCGGGTAGTATCGGAACGATCCTCGGAGTGATTGCGGGGTATCTTGGCGGGGCGTTTGCCATAGTGTTTATGCGTCTTTCGGATATCATCTTATCCATTCCGTTTTTGCTACTGGCCATTCTCGTGGTTACGGTTATCGGCCCAGGGCTGGGTTCGACGGTGCTGGTGCTTGGTACAACGCGGTGGCCCATCTATACCAGGGTGGCCTATGGCGCTACTTTGCAGGTGCGTGAAAATGAGTTTATCCAATCTGCCCGCTCGCTAGGAGCATCTGAAACTCATATTATGTGGCGACACATTATACCGAACATCTTGTCATCGGTAGTGGTGATGGCGACATTGGAAGTCGGCACCATGATCATGTATGAGGCTGCTTTATCGTTCTTGGGGTTGGGGATCCAGCCCCCGACACCGAGCTGGGGCAACATGCTGTCTAGCGCTCAAAACTATATAACGCAAGCATGGTGGTTGATGGTGTTTCCGGGAGCGGCCGTATTTCTTGTCGTTCTGTCGTTCAACCGCATTGGCGACTACGTGCAGGAACGATTAGATCCACGATTAAATATTCGCCGGGTAAATTAATCCATAACCGATGAGGGAGAAAGGAGTTCCCGATGAACATATCCGTTGAGGGTGCTCGTGTCGTAATTACAGGGGCAACAGGTATCGTTGGACGAAGATTGACCTTGAGTTTCGCGCGTGAAGGAGCCGATTTGTATCTGATTGGGCGCGACGACACAACGGACTTAGTCGACGAAGCAAGGAAAGCGGGGGCAAAAGAAGCCACGTACGCTTCCGTAGATTTGAGCGATTTTAACCAAATTGTCGAGCTATTTGCGGCCATAGAGCGGCATTGGGGAGGTGTCGATGTTCTCATCAACAACGCTGGACTGTACCCTCTTAATCCCCTGTTATCCATGACGGTTGACGATTGGGATGACGTTATGGCGGTGAATTTAAGGGCGCCTTTTATGATGACCCGCGAAGCCGCCAAACTGATGATTCGCACACGTCTTTCCGGCTCGATTATCAATATTACTTCAGGAGCGGCGTTGCGTGCTAAAGTTGGTCACGGCCACTATTCGACTTCTAAAGCCGGGTTAGAGATGCTGACCAAGAGCTTTGCTTTGGAACTTGCTCCGTTTAATATTCGCGTCAACGCGGTGGCGCCTGGTTTCGCTCCCGGGAGCGAAGATAGTCACCTGCCCGATAACTATGTGCAAAAGATGGCCGAAACTATTCCTCTTGGCCGGGTTTCGGGTGAAATGGATGCTCCGGCTGCGGTTCTCTTTCTGGTGTCGCCGTACGCTGCCTTTATCACCGGGGCCACCATAACAGTAGATGGGGGACGAATTGCCGGAATTTTAAGTCGCGATGATCGGGAGCGGATGCTTTCCATGTTCGCGTCGGGGGAGGATTGACCGTCATAGATACACCTTTGTGGCCCCACAAAAACTTCGCGCATTGGCCATCGGGTTTTCGAGCGGCCATATGTCTCACGTGGGATGTCGACGATGAGACACCGGTCTACTCAAGGCCATCTACGCCACTGTCAGAGGCGAGTGAAATCGAGCAGCGACGATACGGAATTCGCCGCGGTCTTCCCCTTATTGTGGAAATGCTCAAAGCTACCGGAGTACCGGCGGCATTCTATTTTCCAGCGTACATGGCGCGTCAATGGGCGGCGGTGGTTCGCAGTTTAAGCCAGTCTGGCTATGAAATCGGGGGACACGGTTACTTGCATGAGCCAGTTGGAAATTTACAACGCCATCAAGAGGAGGAAATAATCGGGGAATCGTTAGACGTATTGAGATCCCTTAGTGAGAAACCGATCCGAGGTTATCGAACGCCGTCATGGCAATTCAATCTTTGGACGCCCGAGTTGTTAACTCGGGCTGGGGTTATATATGATTCAAGTTTGATGGGCGACATCGCGCCATATGCACTTGCAGTCGATTCTAGGACTCATCTCATCGAGATTCCGATCCACTGGTATTGGGATGATGTGGAATACTGGGGCCATACCCAAGTGACTCGGGGCCATGTTATCGTGCCTCCTTCAGGGGTTTTGCAAGTATGGAAAGCAGAACTAGACGGTGTGGTGGAGGCTGGAGGGTCGTTCGTCTTGACGCTACACCCCCACGTCAGTGGTCGCCCAGGGCTTTTGACCGCTGTTCGACAATTCGTTGATTACGCGAAAACCATTGAGGGACTATGGTTTACCACGCCGGGGGAGATTGCGGACTATGTTAAATCCACTGACCAGGTTCCGACAGTTCGGCTTGCCTCGACGTCGCCGGCAGTTGAATATACGCGAAAATTACCGTAACGAAAGAAGGGGCATCACATTTATCCATCTGTGATGTCACAAATATGTCGGTATTCGCGCATAACAGAGTACGATGCTTTTGGCACTGGGTCCATCTTGCAACACTGGCAGTGGATGGAGACGGGCTTAACCGATTGTTCAGCCGGTACATTGTAGACACCGTAAGGCCGAGGAACGTCTGGTATACCACGGTCTCTTTGCCCAGAAGATATACGTGGTCTAGTCAGGATCCACATATATTGAGCGAAATTGAACATAAAGCCCGCGCATTCCCCTTCCCAGGCGAAGCCGGGAGGTGGTCAAGCGGGTGGCGGCCTCTTGGCCGCCTTTCGGGGCTTTTCTTTCGTGCCTTGGGCCTCCACATAGCGCTTCACAGTATCCAAGGAGGCCCCTCCAACACTGCCGACGTAATATGCACGGTGCC
>JAJZZP010000081.1 GCA_021797515.1 Bacillota bacterium
ACGGGCCAGCCCGTCGACCCCAACGTGTTGGCTAATCTCAATTGGGTGCCCGAGAACTTTCATGGCGAGTGGAATTATGTCATCGCGCCGCAACCATAAATGACTAAGTTATTTTACAGGGAGTCCTCAGTGGGTGGCCTTCTCCTCACCGCAGTGTTACCTGAACCGTCGGGACGATCCTTGGAAGAATTGTCCGATCCCCGGTTAATGCGAAAATCTGGAGAGCCTTAGGTGGGCATTTTCCTTATCCCCAATTGCCTGCCTTCGGCTGATCCCAAGTGGCGCGTCACCGACAACACATAAATGATTGTGGGAATCAAGACCACAATCCAAATCACTGCTGACCAGCTGATAGGCACCGCAACAGGCCATACCGATTCATACAGCACCCACCAAAAGAGTCCCGTAGCCACCAACGGCAAGAAAAAATGTTGGATCGCATGGGATGGCTTTTTTTCATCACGAAACAGCCGCATTAAGGACACATTCATTAAGGTATGTGCCGTAACCAAGCCAAATAATACAGATGTTGTCATCACATTAAACGCCGCAGCAGGACCAAGCCAGAGGCCCGCGCTTAAACCTGCCGTTATCGCCAAGGCTGCCAATACCGAGACGCTCTTGGCGGGAGCGCGGCGTCCATTGACTTGGGCAAAACTCGTATTCACCAGTTGGTCACGTCCAATCGCATAGAGCACCCGAGATGAACTAGTCAAGAGCGCCAAACTGTCGGTCAATGCACTGTTAATGGCTAAGATCACTAATGCCACCGCCCCGATTGGACCCAAGTAATGTAAAAATACGGTGACTCCCGGTGCGCTAGCAGTAGCAAAGGATCCCATTTTGGCTTCTCCCCAACCCACTGTCAACGCGTACGCAGACAAGGTCAATGCGGCGCCTACCAGGGTGAGCGAAACCAGGGCCGCTTTGCCAATGAGCCTGCCTTTTTGGGTTTGAACTCCTTTAGTTTCTTCCCCTAAGGAAGCATGGCTGCCAATTCCAATGAAGCTGGTAATAGCAAAGATCATACCCATTGCCACTCCCTTGTATCCAACCGCCCCAACCCTAAACGGCATCAAAGGATGAACGGTGTGGGCCCGACCCATAATAATTAAGGAAGCTCCAATCAAAAACACAATTTCAGTAAGACTGGTCGTGGCCAAAACCTTTATACTGGGCCGTATCCCCATAACCCCCAGTAGCCACGGAACCCCAATAAAGAATAGCACAGCAGCAATCCAAAACCAGCTTGGCAACGCCAGGCCAATATGCTGTGCTAACCCCGGTAAAAACACGCCACCAACATAAACCGGAATTCCCGCCACACTGAGCACTTGATAAAAAGTCACCATAAAGCCAGTGATAAGGGCGGCTCGAGGCCCTAATCCCGCCGACACATAGCTATAGTACCCGCCGGCGCCAGCCCGATCTTTAGACAGATGATATAAAGTATTGACTTCGATAAACATTAATGCAAATGCCCATAAATATGACAGTGGCAACGCCACCAACGCAAACGCCGCACCTGCTGTCATGAATGCCACAACATCGCAGGTCGGCGCCATTCCCGCCAAACTCTGACTAACGAGTCCCCAGAACCCCACCACGTTAGGACTTAAGTTGTTGTCGACATTCTCCATGCATATCATCTCCTAAATGCGAATATATTGCATGTGCATCCAGACTACATTTATCTACTCGTAGTGTCAATGGAATGCGTCTTAATTAACCCTATTGCACTAGCAAATAAATCATGATATCTTGTTGTTGCAATTAATTTGCAATAATGAGGATGGAGGGGATGCACGATGTTGAATCTGTGGGATCCTCACGCCGGCATTGTCTGGACCACCGCTTTAGCCACCGCGTTCTTGTTGGGCATGGTGCACGGCATTACACCTGATGAGCACACCTGGCCCATTACCTTTAGTTACGCTATCGGCAGCTATTCGACAAAAAAGGGCTTAGTGGCCGGATTGACATTCTCTGCAGCGTTTACGCTCCAGCGGGCGATTGCCAGTGAATTGGCGTACTTGGCATTAGACAAATGGTTTACACTAGGATCGTCTGTGGACTTTGTCGTTTATCTATTTGTAGGCGTGGCCATGGTATGGGCTGGAAGATATATTGTACAGGGAAGACACTGGCACCTATCATTGCGCAGATCCCATAAAATTGAGTCCCGGGAGGATACCAGGGTTCAGACTCCTAAGCCATGGATGCCTGCTGTGCACGGCTTCATTGCCGGATGGGGATTTGGTGCGTTTGCCATTATCATCTATACGGTCTTGGCTCCCGCGATGCCATCGGCCGCTTGGGGTTGGGTTCCCGGTGCCATGTTCGGATTGGGCACAACGGTAATGCAAGCACTAGCCGGTGCCCTTTTTGGCTGGATTAGTCAACGGCTGGGTTTACCGCCGGAAGCTACCCAAAAAGTGGCCCTCATAACCGCAGGACGTACCCTAACTTGGGGAGGCGTCGCCTTTTTGGCGGGCGGTTTGTTAGGATTAGTTGTGCCAAATTTTGCTGACTTAAGTATTACCACCGGAATTCACGTACACAATTTGGACAGAATCGGCATCGCATTTGTGCTGGTTGTAGTTTCGGTGATGGGCATTGGTCTTACCACCTTAGTACAGCAGACGCTGTACTGGTCAAAGAAGGCCAAAGCTGCCCAACATTCGCTTCAAAGTTAGGGAGGCATAGCGTCAATGACACAAGGTCCTGAAGAACAGCTCAAAACATTGCTTCGTGCTCGAAGACTTCGGTTTACCCCGGATCGGCTTCGGGTATTTCGTGCCTTGGCCGATGCCCCCCAGCCTCTTTCGGTCCCTGCCCTGATTAACATTGTTGCCACGGATGGCGTGAATCAAGCCACCGTTTACCGAACTGTGGAACAATTTTTAGCCATGGCTGTGGTGCAAACGGTTCTCCTGCACGATGGGGTGGTGGGGTATGAATTGGTTCCCCCATTTTCTTCCCACCACCACCACTTCATATGCCTCGACTGCGGCAAAGTCCAAGACTTGCCTGCAGATCGAGTCGATTCCGCGTTGACCAAGAGTTTGGAAGGATCCGGCCTAAAGCCTGTGGGCCATAAAGTCGACATTTATGGACAGTGCGAAAAGTGTCATGAAGACACTGATTGAACCCCCCGCCACAGTACCTCGACTCCTAAAGGCAACGCTTTTTCATTCAGCAAAAAATGTGGTGAGTGATGCGGAAATACCTCCCCCTCGGGAGCGCACCCCAAAAACAGAAAGGCCCCTGGACGATGGTTGAGGTAATAGGCAAAGTCTTCTCCGCCCATCGACGGATTGGAATGCCGCACCTCAACCAAACCCTTTAACCCCTCTAACCAACGAGCCACCGACTCTGCATGATTGATTACTGCGGGATAGCCTTTTAGATATTGAACTTCGGCTACAGCGCCATATAATTGCGCTGTAGTTTGGCTGATATGAAGAATTTCATCGGCGATCTTTTCTTGAGTACTTTCGGAAAAGGTGCGCACAGTGCCGGTAATTCGGCATTCTTCGGCAATAATGTTGAAATTGGCACCGCCTTCAATGGTGCCGCAAGTTACCACGGCGGGCTCAAACGCTCCAACCCGACGGGAGACAATGGTCTGCAAATTAACCACAATCTGAGCTGCAATTAATACCGCGTCCTTGGTGGATTCAGGAGTTGACCCGTGGCCCCCGCGCCCCTTCACCCGAATGATGAATTCGTCGGCGTTGGCCATGGCGGGTCCTGCCGACAGTTGCACCACGCCCACAGGATATTCAGACCATAAATGCAATCCCAACACTTCATCAACCCCGTCAAGCACCCCACCATCGATCATTGGCACCGCGCCACCGGGCGGTTTTTCTTCGGCCGGCTGAAACAGCACCCGTACCCGTCCCCTAAAATTTGTTCGATGAGAGACCAACCGCTCTGCAGTGGCCAATAAGATGGCCATGTGCCCATCATGGCCACAAGCATGCATAATTCCTGGATGCCGAGATGAAAATGGTAGCCCGGTCTCTTCTTGGAGCGGAAGCCCGTCAATATCAGCGCGCAACAACACCGTTTTGCCCTGTTCTGTACCTTCGATATCCGCCCACATTCCGGTATTTCGGACGATGGGATGTAATCCCATTTCCCGAAGTGCCTGCAATAAATATTCGTGAGTTTTGGTTTCTTCAAATCCCAACTCAGGAATTTGGTGCAACGTTCGCCGATGGGTCACCACATGTTCACACCATTGCAAATTGCAACCCTCCTCCGATCAAATAATACGGTGGCCCAATGCCGAAGCTATCAAATTGGCGGCCAATTCGCCGGTCCGATTATGCTCGTCCAGTATCGGGTTCACTTCCACCATTTCGATACTGGTCAGCACGTCTTCCTCAGCTAGCAATTCTAGTGCCAAGTGTGCCTCGCGATCCGTCAACCCCCCGCTGTAAGGTGTGCCGGAGCCGGGAGCATATAGCGGATCCAACGCGTCGATATCAAAACTCAAGTGGATGCCGTCGGTATCCGTACCAACAATATCGATGGCTCTGGCCATAACCTCTCTCATCCCGTAGCGATCGATTTCATGCATGGAAAAAACCGTGGTACCGCTATGTCGCAAGGCCTCAGCTTCTGCCGGATCAAGTGTCCGTACACCGACGTAAACGACCTTGGCAGGATTTACAAAATGTCCATGAAACGCCGTTGCCAGAACCCGATTGCCGAGCCCCACAGCGGTCGCTACGGGCATGCCATGGACATTGCCCGATGGAGAGGTGCTCTCGGTATTGTAATCTCCATGGGCATCAAACCATAGTAGGCCTAAACGCGGCTTGCGCCGCAATAACCCAGCGATGGTGCCGATGGCAATGCTATGGTCTCCCCCCAACACAACGGGAAAACCGTCTTCTTCAAGGACTTTTTCCACGGTACGCGACAACACTCGGCTCACTTTCACAATTTCGTCCAGATATTTCATTTGGGTCTGGGTGGAGGTGCGGCTTTCCGGCACAGGCACCGGGAGATTTCCCAGATCGACTACGGCGTGGCCTGCCTGCCGGATCTTTTCATGCAATCCTGCATAGCGAATTGCACTGGGGCCCATGTCCACCCCACGCCTGTCAGCACCATAATCCAACGGCACCCCTACAATTCGGACGGTCTTCGGCCTCATAACGTCTCCTTATCGACAATTTCTCATGGCACCAAGATACTGTTCCCCCCGACTGGTGAGATACCATGTTTTACCCTACCATTATACCGTGTACCGTACCTTTGGGGCCTTAGTCCCGCACCAACAAATGCGTGGGAGGAGGCGTTTGCAGCAAATTTTGCGGCCAACGTCCCTTGAGAAACCAGCGTTCGGTGCCGACAAAAATATACCAGGATAAATTTCTTTGATATTCCGGGTTGAGCAACTGCTCTTCCTCCTTGGGATTGCTAATGAACCCAATTTCGACGTTTATGGCTGGCATGTCGGCGTGCCGCAGCACATACTGGTCAATACGGGTGACTTTCCTACGAGTATGAGTAAAATATTGCAACTCCTCTTGTACATCATGGGCTAAATGATAACTGCCGGGGCCGTCCCAGTAGAATGTTTGAGGACCATGGTAGGCCCGTGCGCCAGCATTACAGTGAATATCGATTAACACGTCAGCATGCGTGTGGTTTATCCACATCATCCGATCACGTACCCGATATTTCTTGTTTTTGGGAACGTCGGAAAGAGGGGATCGAGTTAGCAATACCCGTGCTCCGGCTCTTTGGAACCATTCCTTTAAGGCCAATGCGTTTTCAAGATTAATCAAATCCTCGGCTGCCCGCTTTCCATGAGCACCTGGGTCGTACCCTCCGTGCCCCGGATCAATAACCACTAGACGTCCCGCCAACAGGTCGCCTGCCATGGGAAATTGTTGCGCCTGAACTAGTGGGGGAACCACTGCCAAACAAAAGATTGAGACCAACAACACTGTAAAGACTGCGCGTGCACGCTTCACCCCGTACCACCTCATTCACGTTTTTATGGATAGTGTGGGACACGATGCGAAAGTCTACTCTTAGACCTTCGACGATGGTTATTTAGGATACAGCGAGTATAGTTGGGAAGTCGTATTTTCTCTTTCACGTTACACTACAACATTTAACTAAAATTAAATTTTCCCGATCTATTTTATTTTTTAAGTGTCAATATTAATTGACTTATGATACATTGTCGCTAGGAGGGGTGAATGGTGATCGGGGCAAAAATCCGCGAGTTGCGAAAAAAACTGGGTTTAACCCAGGAACAATTAGCCGGGGACGAGCTGACCAAAAGCTATGTCAGTCAAGTAGAGTTAGGCCGTATCCATCCATCCCACAAAGCGTTAGCAGTCATTGCAGCGCGGTTGGGCAAGCCGTTGGGATATTTTTTGGAAAACGGCGACGATATGCGGACAATTGAGGTATTGTTAAAGGCCGCACAAGCCTTGTGGAACACTGGTCGGTTGGACGAGGGAATGTTGGGTTTGCAGGAAGCGTTGATGTTAGCAGAACGAACCGGACGCGAAGACATCTTAGCCCGCATCAAAGCCACCATGGGTCGCCTAGAGATGACCCAAGGCAACTTGGGCGTTGCACTCGAATACCTTGAAGAGAGTTTGACGTTGGTCCATCCCAGCGAGCATCCGGCACAAGCTGTTGAAATTGCCAATACCTTGGGCTTGGTGGCCACTCGCAGCGGCTCCTTCCATAAAGCAATGAATTCCTTCCAACAAGCGCTGGAATATGCTCAGCGTTTACCTGACGAGGCCGCAGATGTACGTGCCGAAGCAGCACAACATTATGGCGATTTTTGTTATAGCCAGATGCAGTGGATCTCTGCTTTAGAGCTCTACCAGCAGGCGATGACAGATCCTCGCCAATTAATTTCTATCAGCAGAAAAACCGAACTTTTGGGCAGGGTCGCTTCTACTGAATGGCAGCTAGGACACCGGGACAAAGCGTTGGCAGCCATTACCAGCGCGTTGGCTCTACTGGACCAGGTCAAGGAGTCTGAAGAGAAGGCGGCCATTAGCGGAGATCTGGCACGGGTGCTGATCGACATTGGGAGATTTAATGAAGCGCACGAATTATTGTTGCGTAGCCTGGAAACATTTGATCGGTTGAATTTCCATGAAGGACAGGCGGCAATTTTGGATGCCTTACTGCAATTAAGTGCTGCAGCCCATTCCCCAGAGTGGTTGCACCAATATAGCCAAAGAGTTTTACGGACCCAAAACGCATGGCCTTGGCACTCTGTCAAATTGTATGCTCTGAGACTGCTGGCGCGTCAGGCCGTAGAGGTCGGACAGTTGGAACCTGCTCGCGATTACCTGGCAGACGCCTTGCAATTTGCCTACGACGAAGAGCGGATAGACATTGAATGCGAATACTATCTCATCCGCACTCAGCTAGGAGATTCTTCGGCCTTGGACCACCTTTGGGCGCACATTGCCGATCTCAAGTTTACCAATGCCAAACCTCGTCCATTTACTCCGCGAATGCCGAAAATTTCGTCCCCTACGATCTCGCTTGTGGGATCGATCATATAAAGAAAAAAAGCCCCCATGGGGCTCTTTTTTTAGCGCTTGGAGAATTGCGGGGCCTTACGAGCTTTCTTCAAACCATACTTGCGGCGCTCTTTCATGCGGGAATCCCGCTTTAAAAACCCTAGGCGCTTTAACGGTTGGCGAAAATTCGGGTCGACAGTCAGCAATGCCCGGGCAATACCGTGGCGTACGGCTCCCGCTTGCCCCGACAAGCCGCCACCCTCCACCTTAACCAACACATCGAACCGGCCATCTACCGCCGCTGTTTTTAGTGGGCTCTCAATAATCGTGCGCATGGTGGCAACGGGGAAATAATCTTCGAAAGCCCGACCATTAATCAACGTCCGCCCCGATCCGGGAACCAATCGTACTCGTGCAACGGCATTTTTACGACGGCCTGTACCCCAAAATTGCGCTACTGCCATTTATGCCTTGACCTCCCACTGTTCCGGCTGTTGTGCCTGATGCGGATGTTCGCCGTTGCGATAGACTTTAAGTTTTTTAAACATCGCCCGGCCCAAACGATTATGCGGCAACATTCCACGCACGGCTTTTTCCACCACAAAATCCGGTTTTTTTAACATCAATTGTCGATAGACGGTTCGCTTGAGTCCACCCTCGTAACCCGAGTGGTGAAAATATATTTTCTGATCTAACTTGCGCCCTGTAAGGATAACCTTTTCTGCATTAATAATGATGACATGATCACCGGTATCGAGATGGGGAGTATAAATCGGCTTATGTTTCCCACGCAACAACGTTGCCGCCGCTGTAGCAACCCGCCCAAGGGGAATCCCTTCTGCATCGATCACGTACCACTTTCGCTCGAAATCCTTGGGACGAGCCATATACGTGGACATTTAAATCCCTCCTACGAATTGGGTCGGCTGAGACGGCCGAAACCCGAACAGCAATAGTCTAATGTTATGAAGAGCTCATGTCAAGATGTCGGTCGCGGTTAGAACCCATGCCAACTGCTGTCTAGCAGCAACACACTCATCAATAGGCCATACTCTAGGTACCTTATGACTTCGGTCCCAGACTCCAGAGTGAAGATCGGAGAACCTCGCCATAATACCCGCCGGTTGATGGAATAGGTCCGATTAGGGGAACAGGTTTTCCGCGAGCACTCGATATTTCCCAAAGCCAGTTATTAGCCAGGTAGAAAATACCCCGTCCTTTTGGAGTCCACACCGGATCTGTGACGCCTGAGCCAGCATTGCTCCATACATGCCAGGTACCGTTCTCCCATACTGCCAACTGACGCGTTGTCACCCAGTGATGATAGGCCGTCAAGAGGCTCCATGCCGCATTTTCATTGTTCTGAGCAAGAACAGCGGCTATTTCTTGGGTGTACGAATTTATTGTCGGCTCAATAGCTTCAATCCCTTTTGGGGTTGTAAGCCGCCGACCATGTCGATGATTTATAAGAACTACCGACTTACCACCAGAAATAACGCGGGGTCCACCCGCCATAAATCCCCAGGGTTTTCCTCCCCCAAGGGCGAGGTAGTTTCTATAAGGAAGCATAAATGGCAGCTTTGTGGTCCGCCCTGTGGCGGCGCTCCAAAGATCTAGCGGGGCACCATCCGCCATAAGCGAAAGCGAATACCCTTCGTCAGTCCAGTACAAGATGTTATGAGAACGGGGCATGAAGGCTGCAAGCCACATTCCATCACCTTTCGGCGCGAAGAAGAGGGGCTTTGGTGGACCAATCCCAGTGGCTTTGACCGCCACTTCGGTGGCCACATCGTGACGCCGGCCTAAAGTGCCTTCGGTAAGGCTATAAGCTAGATAGGACCCGTTAGGTGACCAAATCACCGAACCATCCACGGTGCCGGTAAACATTTTCGCGGTGGTCGCAACATTACCGTGTAGGGTAATTAACCGTAAAACGGAGTGTTGTACCACTGCGATTAGGTTATGCCCTGGTTGCCATTGGTAGCTCACGGCTGAGACGCTGAGAACAGTGGCTTTTGCGATCCGGTTATAGATATGAAGCATAGGATTCGCTCCATAGAGCCCAGAGGTTTGATAAGCCAAATATTGTCCATCAGATGACCACAAAGGATTTGTCGCAGACGTATTGGACGAGACGTGCACCAAGGAGGCGGCTGGGGTAGTCATCCAGAGTCCTGTAGCATTGGTAAACGCAAAATCACCAAACTCAGAAGCTATCGAGAGATTTAATTTGGGTGGCGGAAGCTTTGGCTTGCGCACCGAAATAACCGGGAACGCGGTTTTGGAACCAACAAGATGCCACGGAGCCCACACGATGAGTCCCGCTAAAACCGCAACCCCTAATGCCCACCACCCAGGAGAGCGGTGCCGTGTGGATGTTGCCCTGTGAATGTCGTTACGCGACTGATGCCACCGCTCATAATCAAACCTAACAGGAGCTTGAAGTGGGAGCAATCCTTTTTTGTCAAACCAGTCTCTAAGTTCCTTGTCGCTTGGGTTCATTGATGATCCCCCCATATGGCCTTAAAGCGCCGCCGAGCCCGATAGAGACGGCCGCGAACCGATGCTGACGGTATTCCGAGCAAAATGCTAATCTCATCGACCGGCAGGTCGAGGTAATAAAAGAGCCAGAGACATTCTTGGTCGATCTGCGGGAGTCTGATCAGCGCATCTTGAACCAGTACGCGAATGGTCCAATCGTCCGAGGTAGCGGCTCCTTCGCTGAGCACTGCCGCTTTGCCAGACAGCATTTTTCGTCGGGCATAGTCGCGAATCTTATTGCGTGCTACGCGATAGAGCCAGCCGGGATGGATATCGAGGGTCGGCCGTTGCAAAACCAGACGGTATAGTTCGATAAAAGTTTCCTGCGCAATATCTTGCGCCAAATCCGAATCGTTGGTGTAGAGCGCAGCAAACTTCACCAATTTATCGCCCCATGCCTTGACCCAGACGTCTACCTTGCTGACATTCGCCACCGAACCGCCCTCCTATGGTCACTAATAACAACGTCAAATGCATGCATTACGTTTGTGGTCCAAAAAATTTTTTAACGTCAGTGAGGTTAAAGACCAGAATTGAGTCGCCTACCAATCAGGCATCCAATATGCGCGAGGGTCCATGGCGTTATGAAGTTGTTAGTTATACTGCTCGCGGCTCAAAATTGCGGTTTCTATTGGCTGCCGAGTACCCTAAAATCCTTCAGAGAAACAGAGGTTCTATCTGAACGGCAACCTACACCTTTGATACTTTGCCACAATTTGGTCAGCAAGGGGAAGCTTTTATGCCGCAGTTGCGTTGGCAAGTTTCCGAAAAGATGATCTCTCAGTTACGTGAATTCCGGAAGCATCACCCGCATCTCCGGGTACGCCAGAAAATCGACGCCGT
>JAJZZP010000132.1 GCA_021797515.1 Bacillota bacterium
GGGCGCCCCTTGGGGGAGCCACTCCTGTCCCCCATTTTTAAAGTCTCCCACCAGTTCTTTTTTCTTTGCATCGACCGAAATAACGGGTTGATTGGCCGCCTGAAAGGCGGCGGTCTGGTCGGCAATCCATTGAAATTGCGTATCCCGGTCGGGGTGGTCGGCGGCCCCCTCCACGACTTTCCGGTTGGATTGGAGGCTGTATCCCGCCTCGTGCAACAGTTCACCCACCTTGTGGGCACTGAGCGTATGGCCTTGCGCGCGGAGTTCCGCTGCCAACTTCTGAGTACTCTTGCTGGTCCACCGGAGTGCCGATTCGGGATCCCCCCGGGTGACGGGGTTGATAAGCGCCTCAAGATCGGCCTGGAGCGTGGGATCTTTTTCCGTCAGGCGGGGCCGTCCGGCACCGCGTTTCCGAATACGGTCCACTGGCACGGCCGTGGGCTGTTTGAGCTCTTGCAGGCCTACGGTAATGGTATCACGGTGAGGCCCGTCGCCCGCGCTACCATGGCGCCCCCGCCATAGCCTAGTGCACGGGCTTCGAGCGCTGCCCAGACCCGGCGCGATCGTTCGTTGAGATACTGGGCCAAGCCTATAAATTTATCCCGAATAATTTGCTCTTGTTACTGAGAGGTAGCAGCCATTCCGAAAATCGACCCTTTCGTGAATAAGATGGTAATCTATTCGCGATGGTTCCGTCATTTTCCTTTGCAGAATTGGAATTAATTTCATCATGCCTCCTTAGTAGATTTCTAAAATACCAGGTGCTTCATCACAATTGATTGACCAGACAGACAAATTATCGTATGATTAAGGCTAATCTAGCTCATTAAGGAGTGTTGCCGGTGAAGGCGGTCTTATTTCGCACATATGGAGGCCCGGAAGTACTGGAATATGCAGATGTCGCGGAACCGGAGGTGGGTCCCAACGAAGTTCTCCTCCAAGTCAAAGCAACCTCCGCTAATTATAATGATATTTGGGCGCGGCGGGGGCACCCTGTACAACAGCCCCTTCCCCATATCTCGGGGTCGGATGCTGCAGGCGTAGTAGTAGCGGTTGGTACGGAGGTCAAGCATATTCAGAAGGGTGATGAGGTCATGGTATACCCCGCCCGGTCCTGCGGCGTATGTGCTGCCTGCTCCCGTGGCGAAAATTATTTTTGTCGTGAATTCAAATTATGGGGATTCGATTCTGGCCCCTTAGATGGTGGGCATGCGGAATTCGTACGGATCCATGAGGCCCAGGCCGTCCGCAAACCCAAAACTCTTACTTGGGAGCAAGCCGCCTCGTTACCTCTCGTACTTGTCACCGCGTGGCGCATGCTGATCACCAAAGCCCGTATTAGGGCAGGGCAAACCGTGCTGATTTGGGGAGGGGCCGGAGGATTAGGCACCCTCGCCATTCAAATCTGTCGCGTCATGGGAGCCGTACCGATTGCGGTCGTATCAACAGATCACAAAGCACAATTGGCGACGGAATTAGGCGCTGCCGCAGTAATCAATCGCCGATCCCATGATATTGCGACCGAAGTGCGACGTCTGACGGATAGACAGGGCGTCGACGTTGTCTTCGAACATACGGGAGAGCAGACATGGCCCACCAGTGTCAAATCCTTAAAGCGTGGCGGCACCCTCGTCGTCTGTGGGGCTACCTCTGGATTTAATGGCAATACAGATATCCGCTATTTATGGAACAAGCAACAAAACTATTTGGGATCTCACCTCGGCATTCGCTCCGAATTAGAAGACGCTTTGGCCTTCGTCGCATCTGGGGCGATCCGTCCTGTTATAGACCGAGTGCTATCTCTGAAAGATGTCGCGGAGGCACAAATGGCAATGGAACAAGGCGAAGTGAGCGGCAAAATTGTATTTATTCCGTAGGAGCACTGGCTCCGCTTAGAGTGCCGGAGGTGAGCTCTTGAAACAATGGCAAGTTACCCAACTTGCGTCTCCGTATCAGGCGTTATCGTTGTCTGAGGTAGCGCTTCCTGTTCCCCAGGGCGATGAATTACTGGTTAAAGTGGAGGCGGTCGCATTAAATTTTTCGGATGTACTACTGTGCCGAGGCACCTATCAGGAGCATCCTCCTTTACCGTTTGTAGCCGGGAGGGAATGTGCCGGTACTGTCGTGAGTCTGGGGCCAGACGCTTCATTCCCTATTGGATCCCGAGTGGCCTGTGAACCGGTGTTGCCCCATGGAGCGTTTTCAGAGTACGTAACAGTCGCGCAACCACGGTGCATGCTGATACCTGATGACATGTTGCTTGATGATGCAGCTGCGCTGTTGTTGACCTACCAGACGGCATTCACCGCGTTAACGCGGCGCGCCCATCTTGCCGCCGGAGAAACCCTTCTCGTTCATGGAGGAGCAGGAGGAGTCGGTTCCGCTGCCATTCAAATGGGACGGGCACTGGGGGCCCAAGTTATTGCGACGGCTGGCTCAGACCGCAAGCTTGACCACTGTCGACAACTCGGCGCCGATCACGTTATCAATTATCGCGCCGCTCCGTTCGCCCCTCACGTACGCGAAATCACGGGCGGTGTGGGTGCCGATGTCATCATCGATCCGATCGGTGGTCGGGTTTTGGAACAGTCTTTACGGTGCATTGCCTTTGAGGGACGATTGGTGTCGCTCGGTTTTGCCAGTGGGCAGCTTCCTACCATAGCCGTCAACCATATTTTTGTTAAAAACTATTCTGTGTTAGGATTGCATTGGGGATTGTATGAACGGTGGGATCCCCAATGGATAGTCAAATGTCGGCAGCAATTACTACAGTTATACCGCGAAGGAGCTATTCGTCCTTTGATTTCTGTAGTGGGCTGGTTTGACGAGCTACCCGAACGCTTGGAGCAACTCGCGCAGGGGGCCACCGAGGGGAAGGTGGTGTTGCGCACCAGAGGAGGCTAATAGTGGCTGCGAACAGTCGTCCAAGAAAAAAAGAAGATATTATTCGTGCCGCATTTCATGCAATCAGTGAGAAAGGGTACTCCACCGTCACTCTTCAAGATATTGCGGATAAGGCCGGAACGAGTAAAGGTATTTTGAGTTATTATTTCGAGACTAAAGAAGATCTTTTTTTGCATTTGCTCCAGTGGTTGACCGACCGGATTCATGCCCGGGAAGCGAAAGCAGTGCTAGGCGAATCAGATGCCATCGCGATGATTCACGCGTATATTTATGCGGCCTTTGCTGGGCCGATCGAAAACCGCGTATTTTATCGTGTGTACTTGGATTTTCTCGCACAAGGTAGCCGTGATGCACGATTCCGCGAGGTAAATCAAAACTTCTATCACAGCTGTTGGGATTTGGGAAAATCCATTATTCAGGCAGGAGTAGAGCAGGGCCTATTCGAAGTGGTGGTCGTCGATGATGCATCACGCGCCATTCGTAGCATGATTGACGGCTGTCTCATTCAATGGGTCATGTCAGACGATGACGCGCTCCATGAATATTACCGCACCCTGTGTGAACAATACATTTTAAACTTCTTGATGGCACCTATACAAAGCCAGCACTCACATTCTTCTTCCATTGCGGCATCGTCCCGAGAGCAGATAGAATAATAAAGGAGGTTGCTTTCGGTTTCGTTTTGCCTTGTCATGCTATTAGAATTCTTGTTCTGGAATGACTACGCGATAATGATAGCGATCGGCCCGGTAATGACGAGTTCATCGTGTTGCAGGTACATCGTAATCGTTCGGCGTAAAATTGGGAATCCCGAGCGAATATTGAGGAGCGTACTTTGGGAGCTTGTTGCTTCGACTGCTTCTACCAATATAGCCGCCTTAGCGATCGAGGACTGGCGCTGTTGAAGAATAATATCAATCGCGGGGGTAATCGGATAGTGCCGGCCCAGCATGTGTTCCGCAGCCAGCCAGTGCAGATAGGTCTGGGTGGCATACTGGCTACCGCGATCGGAGTGATGGAACACACCCTCCGGTGCCGATACCGAGCCACGGCCTGATCGAAAGGCCTGCAGCACCAAATCTTGCGTCATCCGATCCCCCATGGCTCAGCCGACAATCTGCCGACTGTAAAAGTCTTACACCTTGTTTTTTGCGCCTACAATTTCCAACTTTATTAAAAGATGTTATCAGATATGTCAACACTTTTATTTTGGGGATAAATATCCGCCCCTGGCAAGGCGAAATACCTGCAGGAATGAACGCAGCATCATATTTTGTTCCTATGGGGCTCACTGCGAGTTAGTGTATCGTCCCCGAGTTTCAGGTGTCTGATGCAGCGTGGTGTCTGGGACGGCTAAAATCGCGTGCGTCCTGGGCGATGAGCTTCTTCATCTCCGTCACCTATTGCCAGACTTGCGATTTATGCTGCCGGATATTTTGCAGGCATTGCGATCGACCCGTGGAGAAAAGTAAGCGTTTTCCATGTTCCTAATACCGCTCAAGTCGGTCAGTTCTCGCCGCATGCGCAAACCCGTTTGCCCCCCATCTCGCGAAATTTTACGAGAAACCGCACTTTTAGCACCGCGCCGTATTACGTCGGGAGTGTCGGAGGAGCCTCCGTCGATGGTATTAACCCGTCGGGCCGCTCTTGCGAATGATACGGTGCCCAAGAAATTCGAACTCATCGTCAACATGGGTAATATGCGTTTTTTCCCATGATGAGGGTGAATGTTAAGTCTATTCCATGGCTTGGACACCGTGAGGCGCTGTGGAAGCCCGTGAAACGAAAGAAAAGCCCCGCTAGCGGCCAAAAGATCGCCGCCAACTCGACACCCCTCCCGGCTTCGCCTTGGAAGTGGAATGCGCAGGCATTGTGTTCAACGTAAAAACCCATTTCAAAGAACTACAGGAAAATTTTAAGAGAACAGTGCTGAGTGAAGTGGATGTCCCCCCAATTGCAAAATCGAGGGGAATCCACTAGGGGGTCAAGGTTTTTGGTAAGGACGCATTGAACGCCCTTACCAAATGTGCCACTCTTCCCTCAGTGGAGGCCTCTCCGGCCTGAAGGTGGAAGCTTCCACCCCCCGTAAAACCTTCGCGTGATCAGGCATTGAGCCTGTTCACTTGAGGAGCCGCTGTATCCCCCCCTTGAAAAGGGAGGTTTTAGCAGCCAGGCTCCCTTGATAAATTAGGGGTCTGCCGTACACAGTACCGTTTCGTTCATGGGGGAAAATTGCCCTCATGTGGAATGTTATTGCGTAGCTACGGGCAATGTTCACACCCCCCCATCCTTCATTGACTCAACTAAAACAACTAAATCTATCTATCCATGCAACGTATACCTAGGGATGTTGGATAGATTTTATGATGATGGCGATCGCCTAGAGCTACTCGTTTGAGAAAGGGATTCCCCGAACCGCGAGTCGCGCCATTTTAGAGCTATTTTTAGACCATCACGTTTGGCTATGGCATCGAATTCCTCTTGTTCGGGCAATTTGGCCCCATTGAGTGTTGTAGAAATTTCTAGATTATATTGGATGCCGCTAAGTAGTCCCATAAACTCAAAGCATTGGTTGATTGGCCGTTTTGTAAGACGCAATATTGTCACAGGGGTGCGCGCTATTTTCAACGCAAGGGCCTCTGTCGAGGCATCGAGTTGCTCTCTGGCAACTACTCGACTCACCATATCGTATTGTAGGGCATCCGTCGCACTTATGAGGTCACCAGTATATAGCAGTTCTTTAGTTCGTTTCATACCAACTACCCACGGCATGATCAGGGCAACAGGACCACTACCGTACCGAATTTCCGGTTCCCCGAACACTGCATCATCAGACGCTACAGTAATATCACATGCCATTGCCAACTCACAAGCCCCTCCGAGGCAATACCCTTGAACTGCGGCAATGACCGGTATTGAAAGATTCCAGTAGGTCAAGGCCAGATCAATATCTGCCTTAAGCGTATTGCGCCATTCAACGGGAGAGTCCCACACGGTCTCAGTTTCTTCTTGGATATCATACCCGGCGGAGAATGCACGACCTTCCCCTCTAAGAATTACGACGGCTACGTTTTCCTGACTTTCAGCCATTAGCGCCGCCTCTTTCAATTCTTTTACGAGTCGCACCGACAACGCGTTAAGTTGCGTTGGTCGATTCATCGTGATATAAGCGATAGGGCCTTTCACTTCATAAATCAAATCTTGGAACATGAGTTACCCTTCTTTCGATATAAAGTTAACTAACAGAGCGTCCACAGCCCATGTGCCATCATTCGATACAATAAGCGGGTTAATCTCTAGTTCTGCTACCGAGCGATAGTATTTTTGTGCCACATCTCCCATGCGCAACACTGCATTAACTAAATGGTGAGGGTCAATTTTCTGGCTTGCGCGAAACCCTGACAGCATCTTAGATATTTTCAGATTACCGATAGCGGATGACACCTGCTTTTCTGTGAACGGCGGCACTAGAAACGTGACATCATTGACAAGTTCTGTGGAATATCCACCCCAACCAACAATCACAATAGGACCGTATCGAGGATCCGACTTGAAACCTAGCAATATTTCCGGGCCATTAGGTACCATTTTTTCTACTAAACAACCAACTTTGCCGAATTTCGTTTTCATTTTCTCCCATGCCGAACCCAATTCGGAAGGCGATCGCAAATTCACTTCTACCGCGCCGACATCGGATTTATGGTGGATTCCCGGGACAAGAGCCTTAAGCACCACTGGGTAATGGATAGTAGCAGCAACGTCGATTGCACCATCGAGTGTCTGGACCATGTGACCATCGGGACAATAAAACCCCATTTCACGGATGAAATTCCGTGCAGCAATTCCATCGGTCGCCACTCTTGTACCAACCTGTCCATTAACATGATAAACGTTTGGAGGACCCCATTGCGACTTGTATGTGCAATGCTCATAAAGTAACCGCACAGCTTTGAGTGCAGGCCTTACCCCCTGTACTAGGGGCACATGATTATCATCAAGAACCTTTTTTATCCGTAAGTCAACGGTCATTGATCCGAGCAGGGTGAAGTACAAAAGCGGCTTTGGACTGTGTCGACCGATTTCGCCGAGTTTCTGGGCCATGACGCTTATATATTCAGTTTCTGCGGGCCCCTGTGACGCTGGCGCATCTACTGCCACAGCTACAACGTCAATCGTTGGGTCAGAGTCGATGGTTTTTAGGCAATGCCCAAATACCTCCTCATAGGGCTTAGAACTTTTCCACCCGTCTAGAGGGTTATGATACGGCTTTAATTCTGGTAAGACCCGTTCCATTTCGGCAATCGCATCTTCAGAGAACATGGGCAACTGCACTTTAAGTGTGTCTGCGATATCAGCGATAAGCTCAGCCTGACCTCCTGATAATGTTAATACCCCTAATGTTGGCGTGTGCGCTGTTCGACTTGTCGCTATAATCTGTGCTGTGGTAACCCACTCATCAACATCATCGACCAGAAGAGCGCCATGGCGCCGCAACACTGCGGATTCTACGGCCCACTCTGTTGCCAAGGCACCAGAATGGGCTATGGCGATTGCTGCAGAGTTTGGGGTTCTCCCGGTCTTTAAAACGATGACCGCTTTATCTTGGTTTCGGCACCGATCAAGGGCTTGAAGAAACCCCTCAGGATCCCGAATTGCCTCTAAATGGATGAGAATCACTCGTGTCTCGTCGTCATTCGCCAGCCAATCAAGGTATTCAGCCATAGAAATATTCGCTTCATTGCCCGTAGACACCATCCGGCTAAAACCTAGGTCCACTGCATCCACCAACGTTTGAAATATCGAACCACTCTGTACTAGTGCCGCGATGGGGCCATGTTTCAAAGGTTGTGTCAGCGTACCAATATACGCACAAGTGCGGTCAACAACGTTAATGTAGCCCATACAATTAGGACCAATCACCCGGGTACCTGTGATCTCTAGCGATCTCAAAAGCTCCTGTTGTAGTCGGACACCTGCTGGACCGGATTCCGAAAACCCGGCCCCAGGAATGACCAGCATCTTTGCACCTTTAGCTGCGGCTTCTTCGGCAATCCTAAGGGTTGCATCGGCGGACACGAGCACTACAACTACATCCACTGGAGTCGGAACTTCCGACAACGACGCATAATAACCTTCTCGTCCTATCATGGCGATTCGCGGATTGATACAATACACAGCACCTTGGAATCCGACAACGTGAGGATTCTGGATTGCCGCTTGTCCTGCAAACCGTTCAGTGGCCCCCACGACTGCCAACCCTCGGGTCATTCCAAAAATGGTGTCAAGGTCGAATTTCATGAGACCATCCTTTCTACCCCGACTTGGACGGGGCTACCACATACTTCTCTTGGCGATCTACACGTTGTCGCCAGTACCACGCTACAACTGAAATCGCCAGGATAACCAGACCCACTATTACTGCTCCCATACCATACGATGGCGCTCCGAAAATGATAAAAGTCGTATTTAACACGACGATAACCCATGCAATGCCTTTCCAATATGATTTCAATTTGATCGGACGTGCATGTTTAGGTTCGTCTTTTCTTAGGAGGAGAAAAGCCAATACAACTAGGGTAAAAGAGAGCATATACCCAATATTGCCAGCCACCAAAATCACGATGGGATTGGCTAGAAACCACACCAGGAACAAATTAAACAGTAGGTCTAAAAGCATTCCATGAGTTGGAATGCCGCGGTTGTTCAAGTGTTCAAACCACTTAATGGTAAGGTGGTCTTTTGACATTTGACGAAGCACCCGTGATCCGTCAATCGTTGATAAGTTCACTGTAAGCAGAAAAGATCCTATGATGCTAACCATCACTATGTCCGTTGCAACAGGTCCAAATATCTTAGACAGTAATGGCACAAATGCTGTATAGGGATTTTGGGAGATGGTGTGCACTCCGAGAACCCCAACCGAAACTATAGGCATCAAAACGTAAAACACTAGAGCAAGAGACACTGTTGCTGTAAGGGCTCTAGGAACATCGTGCACCGTATCCCGAAACTCTGGGGCCAGTGTGGCTGCGGGATCCGAACCGTAGGCACTCCATCCTGCGATAAACATCCATACCCATATCAACCCAAGCCCAGACATTGAGAACCATGCTACGTGACCAGGTAGGGCAGCAGGCAACAGATTATGTGCCGAAAAATGTCCCGTCAACAGCCCTCCAATAATCATAAGCGCCATGGGCACGACGGTCATTAACCCGAGTACCCATCCGGCCACCACACCTTGCTTTAATCCAAAAACATTGGCAACATAGGCAGCAAGAAGAATAACTGAAGCAATGATTTGAGCGTTCAAATGTGGATCCCACACTTTGAAATAATCGGCCGCTAGCAGCGCATTAACGGACATCGAAACACTCCAGCCCACCCAGTTACCAAAAGTACCCACCGCTCCTGCCCAGGGAACATAACGTCCGATTCCACGGTGAGCGAGAACCCCAATCCCTGCCGTGTCAGGATACATAGTGGAAACTTCGCTGATGACCCCGGCCTGAAAGGCACCTATAATGGACGACATCCCCCAGACCACGACTGCACCGATGGCCCCCAAAGCGACAATGGACGATCCTAAACTGGGATAAAGATAACCCGGTAAAACTAAACCGAATAACGCAAAACCCTGGAGCCAACCGATTGATTTTTTAAGCGTTGGTCCAGGATCCACATCAATGGCCATAGAACCATCTCCTTCACTTCAGTAGATTAAACTTTCTTCCTACTAGGGAATCGGACCGACCTTTCCTTCCAGTTTTCCGCGTTCCCATAAATCCTGAGATTGTGACACAGACGACCAGGTTGACTCCCATTTGAGCGCCAGTACAATGGTCTCCCATGATGCCGCTCCGGTATGCTCGAAAACGTGATTCATACATGAACCCCGATCTGATCTCCAACCTGAACCGTCGTTACCTCACTTCCCACCGCAACAACCGTTCCAACCGTGAAGTAGAATTCCTCCTTATCCTTACAGACAGATCGAAACCAGTACAAACGTCCTCACTACCCTCCAAATAATTGGATGTCGGTAGTTGCGACCATTATAATCGAAGTTTGGCTAGCCGGTCAATCAAATATTGCGTCTAGTTAAGTTATTTTCAATGAAATTACATTACGGAGAATTCTGAGGAATAGATGGCATATCCGGCAGTGCGCAATCTGAGTGATCCCCAGTTTGTTCCATATCACAATCTGGAGAGGACATTTCATACAGGTTTTAGTGCACCGAAAGGTGGCGGTGGTGGCCACATACGCGCTAATTTTATCTTCATTCTGTTGAAACTTTCAAATGTATTTTCTGATCGTAAAGGCGTAGGGGAAGACCAATTTGTCTATCTGCAAGGGATCATTAATGTCTGCGACCGCAGTATTATTGCGTATCACCTAGGCCTCTGCCGTCACGGTCATGTCCTTTTGCCGGTTATTATCCCGGTAGTCGCGCCAACGAAACGTGACCATCCCGTCTTCTAAGGACTCACGACGAAATAACTTCGGCATTTAGGGACTGAGGTCTAATCGTATCATTCCACTCACCATGGAATGATCCCGGTATTAAGTCCAAACGAGCCATGGTCTCATCATCGATGTGGATCCCGGTCGGATAGGATCTGGTGTCGAGTTCTGCTTTTACGGTTAGCCCCTTTTCCGTTCGGGTATTGGCAATGCAATTCACTACCGTTTCAAGTGTGCGTAGAACACGACCACGCCAGTTGAGGCGGATAAACGAAAAAAGTCTGTGCTCAATTTTTTAAAAATCCTTATTTGCACAGTGTTGAAATTGATGATACGATTTTGGCATCCTACAGCGGAGGTGCCAAGGCACAGGTCCCAGAGCAGAAATCACCAATCCAGAAGGACGACGCCAGGGGATGGGCATGA
>JAJZZP010000134.1 GCA_021797515.1 Bacillota bacterium
AGAATCGGATGGCTCATCAGCGCCCAGACCAGGGCCGCCAACGTGTTCCGTTGAGATTTGCGCAAGGCTCCGTGGGTCGCAAAGTATTCTGTGAGAGACGCCAACTTGAACAGGATGGTCCTCCTCCTCCAAGGGGTTTGTTACTCCCCACACCTTCGACAGAGGGACCACCCATTCCTTTGCGTGAATATTCCGCCTATTTACCAAACAAAACTGGGGATGGGTCAGATTTGTGGCTCAAAAATCCCCAGGATCTGAAACCCCAGGCCGTCGACGCGCTCGCGCAGTTGCGCCAAGCCCATCTCAAAACGGGACACGCTTATGCCATCAAAGAAACGCTCAAGGAATTCTGGGATCAGCCTCCCGAAACGGCCGAAGCCTTCTTGCGCCATTGGTATTTTCGGGCCACCCATAGCCGCCTCGGTCCCATTCGTCAGGCCGCCACAACTGTCAAGACCCGCTGGGCCGGCGTCCTGCAGTATGCTCAGAGTCATCGGACGAATGCGGTCTGGGAAGGCATCAATAACCTGGTCCAAGCCGCCAAAGCGCGGGCCCGTGGCTACCGCAATGTGCACCATTTCATTAGTGTCATTTATCTGATGGCCGGCAAACTATCCTTGCCACGTCTCACGTTGGCCTGAGGCTACCCACACAAAATAGCGAGGAGCCATAAACCTATTATTGGCAAGTAGTGGGTGCGGCTATGTGGATCCGATATTAACCAGCCCTGGCATTAGGTTCCGGGAAATTTCAGGTAGCACCGCCAATGGGAGGGCATAGGGTAAAGTACCGCGTCATACAAGACGCTGTCACCAGAATCTATTGGCAAAGGAGTGCGTGACATTGACAGATAATCCTCAAGGTATCCCAGACGTCGAGCGTGACTGCAGTGTTGGCGTGTGGATGGAAAAACCACTCCGAGAAATAGGCAACGCCCGGTATCGCAGGTTTGTGGTACGGACCCATTTAGTGCGTTCGGGAGAGCGTCTAGACCAAACGCTATTGCCATATTTGGAGGAACGGGTACAACCTGGAGATGTGGTGGTGTTGGGAGAAAAAATGGTTGCCATAGCTGAAGGGCGAGCCATATTGCTCAAGAGCATAAAACCCCGGCCCATGGCGCGCTTCTTATCGCGGCATGTGCGCCAGTTAGGTTATGGCATGGGGCTTAGACGTTCGGAAACCATGGAAATGGCAATCCGAGAAGTAGGATTAGGGCGCATTTTAGTGGCGGCAACTGTTGGTGCCTTGGACCGGGTGGTGGGGCGTTCTGGCGATTTTTATCGCATCGCCGGTCGACAGGTGGCGGCCATTGATGGACCGGGACCCACGACGATTCCCCCATTTAATCAATATATTGTGCTGGCGCCAGCACGGGCTCAATCGCTGGTGGAACGTCTTAGCAAAAAACTGGGTGTGGGAGTTGCGGTGGTTGACGTTAATGACGTGGGCAGTGAGGTATTGGCCAGTTCTGAAGGCACCTCCCGCGAAATTATCGGGGAATTGCTGCGTGACAATCCTATGGGCCAAGGTTCGCAGCAGACTCCCGTCGGCATTTTACGTTCGGTAGCTCCTGAGCAACCGCGGGGGGCCTGGCCTAAATTGTTGCCACCGCAAACTGAAGGCGGATATTTTTCTCCCAGTCCGGGGATGGGCGACGGCAGCATTGTTTGGGTTGGCGGTGAGATAGCGTCTACTTCCACAGATGATTCGGTAACGGCTAAAGACCGGCATGGGAAACTGCAAGGGCGTCGGCTATAATAGGACTAAAGTTAGCCACGATGCTTGTATGTGAATTGTTACGAAGACGACAATGGTCAAGGGCGGTGAAGCACCGACGATGGAAATCTTCAAGGAGATGCAAAAGCGAGGACACGAACAGATTATATTCAACTACGATAGGGTGTCAGGACTTAAAGCCATCATTGCCATTCATGATACGACTCTGGGGCCCGCCCTGGGGGGCTGCCGAATGCTGCCTTATGCCAGCGAAGATGCTGCGCTAGAAGACGTGTTGCGTCTTTCGGAAGGCATGACCTATAAGGCTGCGGCAGCGGGACTGGATTTTGGCGGAGGTAAGGCGGTTATTGTAGGAGATCCGGCAACGGAAAAAACCGAGGCGATGTTTCGCGCCTTAGGTCGGTTTATTGAGGCGCTCCACGGTCGGTTTTCCACGGGAGAGGATGTGGGGACCACTGGCGATGATTTCGTGTATTCGCTTAGAGAAACGAAACATCTGGTGGGGTTGCCCAAGGCTTACGGGGGTGCTGGAGACACTGGGGATATCACGGCCGCAGGCGTAATCAATGCCATGCGCGCTGCCTTAACGTATCGTTTTGGTGCACCTAGCTTGGAAGGTCGCAAGGTTGCCATTCAAGGCCTCGGGAAAGTCGGCTATCACGTAGCCAAGCGGGCCGCAGAAGAAGGAGCATTGGTGGTTGCTGCCGATATTAATCCCCAGTTGGTGGGGAAAACTGTATCGGAACTAGGAATTGAACCGGCAGATCCGTGGGCAATATTGGAAACCGAATGCGAAGTACTAGCTCCTTGCGCTCTGGGCAACGTTATCAACGAGAACACCATCGAGAAGTTAAGATGCCACATTGTGGCGGGATCCGCTAACAATCAATTAAAAGATTTAACCTTTGGCGACCGGCTACAGGATCGGGGGATTACATATGCTCCAGATTTTATTACCAATGCAGGCGGTTTGATCCAGGTGGCCGATGAAGTCCAGGGATATCGCTCGGAAAGAGTACAGCACCAAGTCGACAATATTTATGACTTGCTGCTGAATATCTTTCACAAAGCGGAAGCGACGGGACGTTCTACTGTTGCCATAGCCACCCAAATGGTAGAGGAACGCTTGTCTCTGTACCATGCGATTCATCGCATTTACGCCAAGAGTCCCTAACCTGTCGTGGTGGGGGAATTCTCCGCCATGGTCAAAGCGACAACTTCTACTGCGGACTTTTGTCGTGCGGTAAGGTCTTTCCACTACTTGGATATATCTTCAGATGCTGCTGAGTCTTTTACGGTTGACTGGTCTATGGACAAGGCATCGATGACGTCTTGAAAACTTTGGGGGAATGTGGTGCAGCTGGAACCGTACGCGTGCCAATGATCTCGGGGATATTCATCATGGCGATGAGCCATTAAGGACTAGGCTAGGGTAGAGCGATGAATGGCGTCGCCAATGGGGGCCTGACAGGTTTGCAAGCGGAGGCCACTCTGGATAAGGAATTTTCAAATCGGCCAAAAGAGCGAACCCGAAAGGAGACCATTGGGAAATATGGGACAACATCTGGTTTTGGCGGGATCGCGGGCAGCGATAAGCGTCTTTCATGGAACACGTGGTGAGCTTATCGTAGGTAACGGCGTATCCGCAAGAATTTTGCGGACCCCCCTAAGCAGCTCGTGAACCATTATAATGAAGCTGTCAAAAGGTTGCGCGGGAATAGCGAAAGGAGCACAGGATGGCAACGGAACGAAAACTGGAGGTACCGACCCAAACGAACACAGATCCCTATCAAGGCAATCGCAGTTTTCGCACTTTGTCCGGGATCCCCATTAAAAAGGTTTATGATGCACACGATGTGGGACCGACGGAAGAGATTGGGGAGCCGGGCGGTTATCCTTACACACGGGGGATTCATCCCAACATGTATCGAGGGCGGCTATGGACAATGCGGCAGTTTGCCGGATTTGGCACGGCAGCCGAAACCAATCAGCGTTTTCACTATCTCTTGGATCAAGGGCAAACGGGCCTTTCGGTGGCGTTTGACATGCCGACATTGATGGGCTTTGACTCGGATGATGCTCATAGCTTAGGCGAGGTCGGACGGGAGGGGGTTGCCATAGATACCATTGGTGATATGGAGAGACTGTTTCAAGGAATACCTTTGGATAAAGTGTCAACGTCTATGACCATTAACGGGCCCGCACCCATAATTTGGGCCATGTATTTGGTTGCCGCCGAACGTCAAGGAGTGTCATGGGACAAAATCCGTGGGACGTTGCAGGCCGATATTTTAAAGGAGTATATTGCCCAAAAAGAATGGGTGTTTCCTCCGCGGCCATCGATGCGCGTGATTACAGACATGATGGCATTTGCCACGCTTCACGTTCCGCAGTGGAACTCGATTAGCATCAGCGGTTATCACATTCGAGAGGCAGGGTCCACGGCGGCCCAAGAACTCGCATTCACCCTAGCTGACGGTTTTGCCTACGTTGAAGCCGGAATAAACGCGGGATTGGATGTCGATGCGTTTGCACCGCGGTTATCATTCTTCTTTAACTCGCATATTGATTTCTTTGAAGAGATTGCTAAATTTCGTGCCGCACGGAGAATTTGGGCGCGCCATTTGAAAGAAAAATATGGTGCTAAAAGTCCCAAGTCTTGGATGATGCGATTTCACACCCAAACGGCGGGCTGCTCGTTAACGGCGCAGCAACCGGAAAACAATATCGTTCGAACTGCCTTTGAGGCATTGGCTGGAGTTTTAGGCGGTACTCAGTCACTTCACACCAACTCAATGGATGAAGTGTTGTCGTTGCCGACGGAAAAATCGGTAAAAATTGCTCTCAGAACTCAGCAGATTATTGCGTATGAAACTGGAGTGGCCAATACGGTTGATCCGTTGGCGGGTTCCTATTTTGTAGAGGCCTTAACCTCACAATTGGAGAATGAGGCGGAATCCTATTTTCAACGCATTGAGGAAATGGGCGGAGTGTTGGAAGGTATTGAAAATGGATTTTTTCAACGAGAAATAGCTGAGGCTTCGTATCGATATCAAAAAGAATTGGAAAATCACGAACAAATCATGGTGGGGGTCAATGCATTTGTTGAGGAGGAGACTGATCGCATTCCCTTACTGAAAATCGATCCGGCAGTGGAGCAAAGTCAGGTGTCACAGTTGGCGCGTTTCAAAGCCATCCGAGATACCGGCAGGGTAGGAAAAACACTAACCCATCTTACCGCGGCATGCCGGGACAGTAACGCGCCGATTATGCCAGAAATCATTGAGGCGGTCAGGGCTGGCGCAACCGAAGGCGAAATTGTGCAATCTATGAAAGACGTGTTCGGAGGTTGGCGCGAACATCCGGTATTTTAGACAGGGGGTGACATTGGCGTGCCATTAGGAAATATGTCTGGCGTCTCTTCCCTGGCAACCATTTTAATTATCCTGTGCCTGATGTTAGCGGCTACTAAGCTGTTTGAGCGTAAGACACCAGGATTTAAGACAGCCACCGTGTTATATGGAATTTTAGGGATCGCAATAGCGACTGTAGGATTGGCGATTGGCTCCCTTGGACTGTAAGCTGTTTCCTTCGCCCTCATCGTCGTTATGGAGAGGGCGTTTATCTTTAACCCGGGTAAAGAAGTCGTTGCGCCGATGCCTCTTGCGAATATTCGGCAAGATCTTGAAAAAGCGTGCTATGCAGCAGTTAATGTGGTGGACTCAGGCCAAGTTTGTGGTTGCCGTGGTGGTGGTGGTTTTTTATCACGACTCCGTGCTCTTACTTGAACATAGCTACCGCCCCCGATACCCCTGGGGGTTGCCTACGGGCTGGGTCCATTATGGTGAGACTTTGGAAGCCGCAGCCCGACGCGAGGTCTGGGAAGAAGCGAAAGTGGCCTTGGGGTGCTTGTATTGGTTATACGAAACATTTCCATCGCGTCGCCATTTGGAAGTCGCGTTTTGGGCAGAAGCAACCCAGATTGGGACTCAGAAATCATCGCTTGATGGTGAGATAACAGCGATTGCTTGGACCCCTTGGCCAGGAATTTTGCCTGACAACTTGCTACCGACGCAAGGAAACATCATCCATATGGCTGGGATGGAACGTAATAAACAACATCAATTGCCGAGCGATCCTTGAAACGGGAGTCGAAACGTCGCACAATATGTATGGAGGTGTCGACGTGCGAATCGGAGTTGGGCGGTGGCTAGTCGCCAGCATGATGTTATTGTTGTCTGGCGGCTGCGGGTGGTCTGCCCCCGCTCCTAGGGCGAGCCCATACACGCTTCCGCAGGCATATCCTGGGTTGGTCCACATTGCACTTTCTACCTCCCAGTCTCTTCTCCAAGGACATATCGTGGGAATCAATGCTACAGACCAAGAGTGGACTATGCTGATCCAATGGACGAATGTGCCGTTCTCCTCAACACTTTGGCGGATGAATCCGAACACCGGGAACTTCGTGGAGATACCGGGCCCCAAGGCGGCTAAAGCTATGGCTCTTAGTCCTCAAGGGTTAGCTTGGGTCGGCCCTAATGAAACG
This sequence comes from Bacillota bacterium, assembly GCA_021797515.1. GTDB lineage: Bacteria > Bacillota > Sulfobacillia > Sulfobacillales > Sulfobacillaceae > Sulfobacillus_C. The sequence continues at coordinate 6,287 of JAJZZP010000134.1, forward strand.
TGGCACCTGGGGCAAAGCCGAATTCGGCTGACAGCCGAAGCGGCCGGTGTCTGGCAGGTGTTTTGGCTAGGCGGCAGCACCTGGGCCGCGACAGAGCAATATCAACCGCAGAGTTGGCGGTATTGGATTTTAACTCGCAATTCGATTATCAAGTTCGGAACCAATACGGGAAAATTGGTTGGATTCGCTGCCGAATCCAATCGGGCATGGTTAGCTGCGGTGGCGGACCCCAATCGTATAGTTTGGATACGTCGCGGCGGGCCTACGATCACATCCCAACTCCCAGGGGCCCCGGTTCAGTTGGGGTTTTCCCAGGGGCGAGTTGTGTGTCTGGTGAGCACTGTAGTGAGTGAGCCTGGATTGGCTAACCTCTTGTGGCAAAAGGATATCAAGACCGATAACACGCGCACCACCCGGATTCCTCCAGCATGGACACCGACTGCCACCAAGATCATCCCATGGGTCGGGGGTGCCACCCACTTTTTCTGGTCTAACTCGGATTCCGTGATGTTGAGCCTATGGGACCCTGCCTCTGACGAGGTTGCATTGGCTTCGTGGAATTTTTCTCGTGGCACTTGGCATGTAATGCCGAACAGTTTGTTTCATGCTTACCTAGCACAAAATCAGGCACCCTATTTTCCACTTGCCAACGGCCCTGGCAATTCAGTGGTAGTAGCCGATGGCTTGGGGGTGGCTTGGTATTTGCCAACTAAGCCGTCTCTGTCTTCTTAGTCCCTTAGCCAGAGCATAGGGGCCGAAACTGCACTGGATAAATTATCGTCGGCGGGAGTTCAAATCACTTAAAAAGTAGGGAAACCTAGTGCCGTATACTTATTGGGTGAATTTCAGATGTTCTGTTCCCGGAGTTCAGGTGATGGTGACGGGCGACGGGCATATTGTTGATCTGGGAACCTTATCTTTGCTGGCTTCTCGCAACGTAACGGACCAGGTAATAGAGTTAGATCAAGCCTTTGTGACCCCTGGATTTTGGGATAGCCACTTTCATCTTCTGGAATATGGGAGAAGCTTTCGTCGCTTGATCATTGGCCCGACCCAATCTTATTCATCGGTGTTAGAGTCTGTACAATTGCGGGCTGCTTTAGAAAATGCTCCCACCACCTGGATTTTAGGCGGGGGATGGAACCCGCACCAATGGCAGCATGATCCCCGAGCAGTGGACTTAAGCGCTGTAAGTATGGGACATCCGGCCCTTCTGTTCAGTCATGACTATCATTCGGCATGGATTAACCAAGAGGGCCTGCGATTGTTAGGTATTGGGAAGGAAACTTCCTCGGTGACTGGGGGCGTCATCGAGCGCGATGTCCACGGGCGACCGACAGGCGTCGTTCGGGAAAACCAGGTTGGGTGGGCGGTGTCGCATATGGAACCACCATCGCTGGCAGACAACATTCACGATCTGATCCACGGAATGAACCAGGCAGCACGGTTAGGGATTGTTGGCGTCACCGCTATCGAGTTGCCGGAATCGCTTGTTGCGCTTCAGGCTATTAATGAGGAGATATTTCCTTTGAAGGTGGAAGTTATGGTTCCTCACCACACGCTAAACGCCATGAAACAGATGGGAATTCGCGGGGGATATGGTACTGACCGACTTCGTATCAAAGGTGTAAAACTTTTTTGGGATGGAGCTTTAGGGTCTAGAACAGCTTGGATGAAACATCCGTACGTGGGTGATGATCATCACCGGGGGATCCCCGTAATGGACCCAGAGACGGCTTCGAGTATTTTAAATCAAGCTACTCGGCTCGACTTAGCTGTGGCAATGCATGCTATCGGTGACGAGGCAGTTCACCAAGCCTTATTAAGCATCGCCTCCTACGTTTCGGATAAGGTGCCGTCTCATCGCGTTGAACACGCCCAATTATTAAGCGATGAAGATTTGCCACGGATAGGACCGGGACTGGCATTGTCGATGCAGCCGGTGCATATGATAGATGACTACCCTATTGCTCGCAGGTATTGGGGAGACCGCTGGCGGCAGGCATTTCGATTTGCATCTGTTGTGCGGCACAATGCCTTGCTGCTATTTGGGTCTGATGCCCCAATTGCGTCGCCTGACGTGCGCTTGGGGCTATGGATGGCTGTACACCGCGCTCCTCCGGATCAACCTCAAGCCGGTTGGCCCCTAGAAGAGAAGTTGTCATCAGCAGAGGCATTGAAGGCATATACCATTTGGCCAGCTTTGGCTGACGGGCGCCGGAGCGGACTCATGCAACCGGGATACGCGGCTGATTTTACCTTGTGGCGCCAAGATCCTGTCGAAATGTTAACACAACAGTCATGGGAAAATCTTGAGGTGTTGGGAACTGTCATAAGCGGGCATATAGTTTGGTGTAAAGGCAAGTGACTTCGACAGAGTTTGTCAGTATTTGTGGATATTTTGGGGATAACGTTGTGAAAAAACTGTGGATGAAGTGTGAATAACGGCAGGAACTGGAGTGCCCAAACGCGAAAAAACCAAAATACAAGAAGTGTTGCCTTAATCCGGCGAATGAAGAGGGGGTTGTGGGAATGGAAGATCGGTGTCCGATCTGTGGGTCGGAAGATGTTGTCCCAACAGGGCCTCTCAATATCGAGGGGACGCGCGCGATGGTCACAGTAGTTGAGGGGCGGCAATGCACGTTATGCGGCAATTTGCAAGTGACAATTCCTCAAACTGTTTTAGTGAAACTTTATCCGCCGGGGGTTCGGCATCTGACGCGGGCGCGACGACAACGGTTGCAAATGCGCAGAAAGCAAAGACGTCAACATTATGTTCCTCTGTAGAGCCCCCTTGGGGGCTTTTTATTTTGCTGAAACGAGATTACGAGGCATCCACCTATTGCATTCTCGAGCTCCACGGCACGGCGAATCGACGGACGGGTGGATGAAGAGCCATTTATTGTAAAAATGGTGTACAAGACTGCCGTGCCTTGGGCTGGTTTCGGGCAGAAAAATTCAAACTTACAAAATATGGATGCGAAGCGTCGTCTGTTTGTCGGTGAAACTATCGCAGCAAATCAATTTGGAAGCGGAACGGCAACATCTTGATAAAGTCGTACGACTACCAAAAATTCAGTGACGGTGCTCTGAGCCGGACAAATTCGATCCCTATGCGTGGGGTTTCATGTCGTGGTTCTCGTCACCACACAATTACTAGTCGACACTGATCGAAAATATTCAAAAATGGTTATCCATGATAAGTGGGAGTCATCCATTATTACAACGCTGACATCGGTCTCGCAAACCCGCATGACAGGCCGATCACTGAGCAACAAAAAGCACGGCGAGTTAGTCTGATCTACCCGTGCGTCCAACAGGGATATTAAAGGTGTCGGGAGGGGGTTGTCGACCTGCCTGCGATGCGACCCCATCTTAAGGAAGCAGACGGTTTCGGCCCTCGTCCGCGCTTCCGGGGAGTTCCAAACTCCGGCCTTGAGGCCGAGGTCGTTGACGACTTCTTGTTGTTTTGGAACCAACAGGTTCCCGTCATGAGGAGGGAAACTTCCGCTAGTGTATTTGGACCTTCAACAACGGTTGTGGGTCTCAACGGCAAGTTAAAAATGGAACAGTGGCAGGGCATTTACTTGTGCGATTTTGATGGGCCAACAATGCGAACCTGTTGTATTCGAACGGTCTCCACGGGGCGCTTAACCCCCAAATTTAATTTTCCCGCAAGGAGTACAACGCGTAACCGATGCTACCCACGTAGCGTTAAGTCGTTAGGGTTGAATCGCTGAGGGTCTTTAGCTCACATGCAATTGTACGAGCAATTTTAACTATGCCGGAGTTGAATCGAACATTTCTCGTAAAATTTTTGCGGTCGGCGGATATGACGACGGCCTGTGGAGATTGTGTGCCCTGGTGATGCCTGAGCGACTTTTTTAGCAATAGATGGTGGGGTGCATTATGCCGGAACCAGTAACGGGCCATGGCCGCTATATGGGTGGATTGGATGGACTCAGGGCGATAGCCGTGCTAGCGGTAATTGCCTATCATCTGGGATTAAGTTGGGCTCCGGGTGGGCTCTTGGGCGTCGGGGTCTTTTTTGTGCTATCGGGGTACTTGATTACGGATATTTTAGTGGCGGGGTATCAGCGCCGAGGCCGTATCGACTTGATGGATTTTTGGGTGCGTCGAGCTCGGCGCTTGCTTCCTGCATTGGCGGCGATGCTTATTATAGTCGTGGCTTGGGTTACCCTGTTTCATCCAGAAGAACTCACATCACTTCGCGGGGATGTTTTAGCGGCAGCACTTTACATCCCATGTTCCGCATGTCAATATCTGGTAAATTAGGGACTTTCCAATAAGGCGACTAATAGTCGGAATATTCTCGCAAAGGAAATCCGTGATTAATGTCGAATCCCTCTTACTATGATCAAACAACCGATAGTCACGACGGTCTCGTCGACCAAAGACCCTGATTATTT
>JAJZZP010000059.1 GCA_021797515.1 Bacillota bacterium
TCCGACCGATATGACAAGATGACGGAGATGGCCGCAGGCCATCTCCGTGACCCAACATGCCTCGAACCAAAATTCCGTCAAATGGCTGAATCGCCTTCTCTAGGGGGTACCTGAATAGTTACGACAATTTTTCCCACAGAAAATCCCCCATCGCGTAACTGACGTTATTGTCATTATACCACAATAAACGGGGTGAGCACGAAATTTACCGTACCTTACACTTACTGGTTTAGGAAACCCTTGCGCTCCAAGGCTTTCCGGATGTGGGTAAAAATAACGGCGAAACCCGAGTACTACTATTCCGACTATTTTGATGGAGTTGACGCGTCAGCTCTTTCCCCTATGCTTCCAAATCAGCTCCGCGCAGGGCCAAGGCCATGGCGAGGTCTGCGACCTCATGCGGTGTCTGAGCGCAGGCGGCAACCCGCATCTCGTGCGTCAGTTTCCGAGGACCCATCCCCCAGCCTCATTTCTTCACCGAATGAACTTCTTATAAAACATCCGTGGAAGGATATCCAGCCCTATTTATGAGGGTACTGAGTAGTTACCTTTATCTTCCCTTATATATACCATAGTCAGTGAGAATCGGCCCTCTCGGATCTCGGATAACCAATACCTGTGACTTAACCTCTATCTAGTGATTGTTCTTAGCACCATTTGTCATATTAAGAAACGAGGTGTATGTCTACCGTGTGAGACCAATATTGAGACCGTGAGGGAAACTGTCGTGATCGGAAGGAACGGTTACAGTGGGTAAGAGTAATCTTCCGATAAGAAAAGGTCACCTATCTATTGAAGGAGAAATACTGTGAGTAACGCACTCATCTCCAAAACAGGTCAACAAGACTTAGGTGAACATCCAGTCGCCTCAGTTAAAACCAATAGAAAAACGTCGGTTATTAACCCGCCTCGGATGTTGGCTGTGGGACTCTGGGTTTTTTATGTGTCGTGTGGCTTATATTTAACCTTCCACTTGCACTATTTCGCGGGTGACGCCTTGTCGCGTGTTGCAAATGCGTACGATGTGTTATTTGGTCGTAACCCTCATCTGGGGGCTCTAGGTTTCATTTGGAATCCCCTACCAAGTCTGTTTGAGCTCCCGGTTGTGGCGCTATACAAAATTTTTCCTGCGGTTGTCACCAAGGGTGTCGCAGGTATTTTTGTCAGTGGATTATTTGCCGCATGGGGGGCGATTCATCTCAAACGTATATTGAAAAACTTTGCGGTCCCTCAAGGCTGGACGTACGTCATTACACTTATCTTTGCGTTGAACCCGTTAATAATTCTTTACGGCGCTAATGGCATGTCGGACATTATGCTCGTAAGCTGTCTGCTAGGCACCTATAGCGGCGTGTTTGATTTCCTTACGACACAGTCTCTTCGTCGCCTCGTGGCCGCAGGAATTTGGATGGCGTTGGGGTTGGGAATGCGGTACGAAGCGGTCCCGTTCGGAGCCCTGGTGATTTTAGGTCTTATGGCGGCGCAATGGGGAAAAACCAGTCCCGATCGATGGAAAGGATCGGCAATCATTCTCGGGGCGCCGATTGTCTTTTCGGGAGGACTCTGGATTTATTTCAACTGGGCCATCATGAAGAACCCGCTCTATTTTCTCGATTCAAACTATGGGAATTTGGCCCAAACCCGTACGGGAGCGTATTTAACCCCAGCCCTTCAGCAAGCCTATCACAGTGTGACGGGAACAATGGGCTACCTAGGACACTTTACGCTACTCTACTGGCCCATCTCTTTGGGGTTTGTTATGGCTGTTATTTACGCCATAGGTCGCCGCCGGGATGGCCGCGCTCTGATTCTAATTTTCGGTGCAGTGGGAGCTGTCGCTCTAGAGATGATGTTTGCTTATTTAGGACACCTGGGCTCCTGGGATCGGTATTTCATTAGTTTTATTCCCGATGGTGTGCTTATGGTGTCGTTTGCCGCGGCTAAGTTGGGCGCCCGTTTCCCCAAAAGATGGAAAACCCTATGGTGGATGGCGATCAGCGTTATCCTCCTGTTGGGAAACGTCGGGACAATACTTGCTTTACAAAATCCCGTGCTGGGGCATCCCGATGGACAAATTCTGGATTTCGCGTTACAAAATCGTTCGTTAAAACATGTGAGTGATGTGTTTTACGCGACAGAACCGGTGATTCAATATTTGAATGCGCATCCCCACTTGACAGTGTTGGCGGATTCGTTTACGGCATGGCCTATTATAGTTCGATCTCCCAATTTCAATCGTTTCATCATCACGTCAGACTATGACTTTGCTTCGATTCTGTATAACCCTCGGGGCCGAGTGTCGGCCATTTTGGTTCCGCAGCCGGCAGGTGTCTCGGCGTTGGATGCGGTCAATCGAGCTTGGCCGCAAATGTGGTCCGGGCACGTCACGTGGGTGACCCTTCTCAAATCCTTTCCGGGTGGGAGTAACTGGAAGCTATATAAGGTAACAGCTAATGCCCCGTAATAGACTATGAACGCAATCGTTAGGCAAGCCTTTCCCGAGTTCTTCGGGCATTGAGATTTTATGACAAAGCTCCACTGTCACTTAACCCGCATTCGTGCGTGCTCCGCATAGAGTGACACACAAACCGTAAAGAAGGTGTAAACCGTGAGACGTGTTGGCCAGGTCATCATGGGGGCTATGGTCGTGGCTCTAATGCTCCTTTTAATGTTGGGTCAGTTTTGGGTCATATATTTGGCACCGTTGTTGATTTTTATCGGGGTGGGCGTGGTTTATGGATTCTTATCGTCGAAACCGCGAGGAAAAATTACACGATCGGGATCGTAGGATTCATTATAGGTAGCAGACCGAAACCGATGCGAGTTTTGTGGTAAATTTCTTTGAAATGGGGGAGGATTCTCGATATGCCGTCGGTAGGCCAAGATAGATGTGTTTCCGACTTATCAGATCCCGATCACTTAGAAAACTTTGGGTACGCGGTCGGAGTAAAATACTACAAGGGTGGTTTGGGATGGTCCTAACCCGGTTTTGCCGCCCAATTCAGACATATTTGGATTACGGCGCGGGTACCGGAGAATTTGCCTCTTGGGCGCAGGAGTATTTGTCGGCGGCGAGGGTTATTGTCGCTGATTCTTCTTCTGAGATGTTAAATCAAGCCAGAGAACGGGGTCTCCAAACTACGAGCGTACCATTACCGATATGATACGAAATCTTGACCTGGTTACGATGTTTGACGTTCTGGAACACGTTGAAGACGATGTTGCTTTGCTCATGGAGTTGCGCCGTAAGATGACCCCAGACGGCGTGTTGTTCATTTCTGTCCCAGCGCATCCATGGCTATTTGGCGCTCATGATAAACGGGTAGGGCATTATCGGCGGTATAGTCAGCATGCATTGGAAAAGACACTTCGTAATGCAGGATTTAATGTTGTTTGGACAACATGGTACAATTTGTTTCTCTTCCTGCGATGGTTCTAATGCGACTGCGTGAACGAAACCGGGACGAAGAACGGCTAACCACGCTGCCGGCTATCTTAAATCGGCTGTTGCTGAAGATTTTTTCCTGGGAACGGTGGTTTGTTCAACGCGGCCTATTGCCCTATGGAGCCAGTATTATAATGGTAGCCAAAGCTTGAGAAAGTGAAGGGAATGTTGTCGAACATACCGAAAAGCAAAGTACCGTCGTTAGCCCCTGCCAAAATAACAAAGTCTGATTGTTGGGCCAACCATCGACTTTTTTCTTGGAATAACCCTTATTTTGGATAACAACGATAAAATCTGTAGCTTTTTGGGGATTCCTGGAATATACTGCTGTTAGGTTAAAGAATTGGCGTGCTTCGTTGTAATTGTACCTAGTTAGTCGGAGTATTTTTGAAAATTGAGCGCATCGACAAAGGCAAAACTACCGAAAGGTAGTGACGCAAAACTAGAGGGGCTTCCCGCCGAATGTGCGGATGCCAGCCAGTTGCCGAAGCGGGACTGTCTCTGAAAAGAGCCCCTCCCCGACTCGGGGGGGGGCTCTTTTCAATGTTCTCCGTCATTCGGAGGATGAGACAAGTGAAAGTGAAAAGACATCTACGGTCACTGGCGCTGTCATTAGGCGTCACGTTTATTGGATCCCTCTTGTCGGCAGGAATTGCATCGGCCTCTACACATCCCAAGGGTATTGCGTCCTCTCTTTCGACTACACCTTCGGTGGTTTCCGTCAGTCGGAACGATTATGGCATTAATGTGTTCTCCTATGATAGTCAGTTAAATGCACCGTCGACCGTGCCCGCGCTTAAGACCTTAGGCATGGGCATGCAGCAGTTTCCCAATGCCAACCAATGGAGTTGGACCACCAATTCGTTTCGTAGCGGCGGCACTGCACCGGTTTCCCTGAGTGATTGGGGGAGTATTCTGAGCCACACCAACAACCAAGGGTTGTTTATTTTCAATTATGATGAGAATCCCACGTTTACCGGGGGCGGGAGTCCGGCAGACGCCACCGCTCTCACGCAATATATCGTCCAGCATCACTTACCGATTTCCGCAATTGTTATTGGCAGTGAAGAGTACGGCCCCTGGGATTATGCTGCGAATATGAATCCCTCGGTTTCTGCACAATATTATGCCGCCCGATCAGCCTTGATTGCGCAAGCCATCCATTCTGTGGATCCCGCCATGAAGGTCGGTGTCTCGTTCGCTTTGGGCAATGGGCCCCACAACACTTCATGGGACCAAACTGTCTTGCGCCAGGATGGTGCCTACATTAATTTCGTGAGCGTGCATGATTATCCCAATGCCCAACTACTGTCTAACGCCGCACTGTTATCCGCGATACCCGGCGAGATCCAAAGTGCCATGCAACTTATTCATAACGAGATTGTCGCCAATGTTCCACCCCAATACGCCAAGAACATCCAGACCTGGGTAACCGAATACAATCCCTATGGAGAGCCGGGTCCCCAATCGCTTCAATCTGTGTACGGAGCTGCCATGGTAGAGAGTGCGATGCTGTGGCGTGCCGAAGGCGCCAATCGGCTCTTCATTTGGAGTTTTGATGGCGAAGCCCATGTGGCGAATACCGTCGCGAGTGCGAATTGGCCGCTGGCCACTAATAATTCCCAGCCTTTTGGGGTGTTTGCGCTGGTCGGTGATGGCATGTCCCCAGAGCTCCCAGTAAACCAGTTTTACCCGTCAGGTGTTGCTTTAGCACAATATATGCAAGCCATCGGGACAGGGGGAACACTTTCCACATGGGTAACCTCCTCCGTCATCATTGGCGAAGTGTCACACACTACGCAAGCGAATTGGTTTCTGTTCAATGAAAGCAATACCGTCAAAACCATCACGGTTAATCACCAGTCCATTACCTTGGATCCAGCCAGCATGACCGAATTGACGAACCAAAATCTGATCCAACAGACCAACGCAACACCGCTCCCAGCCTCCCCGATGGCCGTGCTCCAGTATCAGGCAGGAATTCCTCAATTCTCGAGTCCCTCTCCAACTGTCTACGCCGGGGAAACGGTGACGATGCCGGGGAAATATTTTGCCGTCCAGGGTTCGGATTCCCGTGTGATTCTTAGGCAAAACGGAGTGAATTATGGGGCCCCAGGGGATGCCTACGGTGTAAAGATTGTCTCGTGGACTCCCACCACCATTCAGTTTGTCATGCCGGATGGGGTGAACGGTCCGCCGCTTAGCCCCGGAAATGCGACGCTGCAAGTGGAAACGAACAATAATGTGATTTCCTCCCAATATCCGATCAAGGTCGGCGCGGTTCCACCCCTTCCCGTATCGCAGGTGAAGCCCACGACGGTAGAACCGGGGGCACCCATAACTGTCACCGGAAACAACTTTGGCAACAACCAGGGCTCCGGGTACGTGATGGTGAGTCAAAATGGGATCAATTACGGCGGACCGGGGGATGCTTACAAGGTCAGTATTGCCGTTTGGACTAACCAGAAAATTATCTTCACGGTGCCTGACGGCAGCTCCGGGCCCGCTTTGAACCCAGGTCCAGCCACGGTGGTGATTGCAAACGCCCAGGGGTTGCGGTCAACCCGGATACTGCTGTCGGTCGCTTCTCCGTCGACTGCGACCCCAACTTCAGTCCCTCCCGCCTCCCCGAGTGTCACGCTGGCATCCGCCTATCCTGGAGAAACGGTGACTATCGACGGGCAAGGTTTTGGCTCCACGAAAGGGGCCGGATATGTGATGGTCGAGCAAAATGGCATCAACTACGGCGGTCCTGGTGATTCCTATAAGGTTGCTATAGGGCAATGGCAAAATCAAAGCATTTCGTTGACCATTCCGAACGGAAGTTCGGGTCCCGCATTGGTGCCGGGCCCGGCCACAATAGTGGTCGCCAACGATCAAGGGGTGATCATCGGGCACACCACGTTGACGATCACTGAACCCCCTCGGGTTCCAGCGTCACTTTCATCCACATCTCTCTTTGCTCCGGGGCAATGGGTTACGGTGACCGGAGAAGGATTTGGCGCGAATCAGGGCCAGGGATATGTGTTGATCAGTCAGGATGGGGTCAATTATGGAGCTCCCGGGGATTCCTACCTCGTCGCCGTGCGCCAATGGACCAATTCCAGCATTACCTTTTTGGTACCGACCAGTGCCTTTGCCGTCAATAATGTGTGGGAGCGGCAATTGACCGTGGGACAATCGGCTGACGTCACCATTGTCACTAATGCGGGCCTCAAAAGTCAGACACTGACCCCCATAGTGGTCGGTTCCTGACCACTGGAGAAATCACCGGGTCCATCGTACTACAACCAAGCTTTTGCGTCTGCAACACAGAATTCTTTAGCTAGCGGCCGGATTTCGCTAGACGTGCCAGGGGCCGACCGGATGTAAGGCCCCTCGGCGATTAAAAGATACAGAGGCGATACCGGGCGGTCTCGGCTTTGATGATTTGTTATTTGATTTAAAGATGCCAACGGCCAACCATTCATTTCCAAAATCTCTAATACCGTGAAAATTGAGGACCACAGGGTGAAGAGAACATCAGATCAGAGTGCCACGGTAGCCTCGGAAAATGGGTGAACCGAAAATTGGGCTGGTTGAAGTAAGTCCTGAAAATATAAAAGTAATCTTCTCCCGAGTCATTACATGGTTAGCCGGGCACGATCCCTCACTGCACCGCTTCAGTGTCATCCAGAATGGCACTATCAACAAAACAGCTCGCTAGCGCGCTTGCTCGAATTTCCTTAATTCGTCCCGGAAGGCAGGTTTTTTGGGATATTTGGCGAGCAGCCGATGAGTAATGTTTAAAGCCTCCTCTTGCCCTGCAGCTTGTTGGAAGATGCGAATAATGCGGCAAACATTTTGGTAATGCGCCCTCGTGGTAGATCCGGCTGCCATCATTTCAATATGGTCCCGGAATAATTGCGCAACTTCTAAGGGGAATTTCTCCACCAAATATGGATAATATTGTTCAATTAATGACGCATGCTGCTTGACATAGGTTAAGAGGCGCGATGTTTCTTGCTCCTCAATAAGAATCTCGGTGTAGACAGCAGGATATCTATGCTGTCTTTCGAAATGTTGAAGCATTTCCTGGTAGACATCTGGCCATTGTGCGGGCGGATAACTGTCTTTGAGTTGCTGGTAATAGGAGTAATCGCCGTCCAACACAAGTTCCTTACCGGTCTGGCGCTGCAAGTCCAATTGTTGAGAACGCTGCGCAGCTTCATATCGAAGTTGCTTCCATTTCTTTACCAGTCCCGGTAGGGTTTGATCTTGGGATTCCCCTTCCATTGCCATACCTATAGCCTCATCATATTGACCCCGGTCCAGCGCAATTCGTATGCCCTTTTCCCGGAAGGCAGGAAAATTGAGGTGGTGGTTTAGGTAGTCTTCAGCTTGTTGTTCTCCTTGATAATTGCGGATAAGTTCGTAGCGCATGAGAGCTAATTGTTCGAGGAAATAGTTTTTGCTCCAAGTGTCCTCACTCTGCTGGGCGGTGATCCGTTGGACGTGTTTCTCCCATTCCTCACGCCATTCTTCGGTTAGTGCCAAATGGGAGGCCAACTCCAGCAATGTGAGCCGCCAATCCGACCACCCGTCAAGCAAGGAATGGGCTGACTCCTTGAGCAGTAGATGGAACAACAGCTCCTGTTCTTCAAGGCCCTCGCTTTCCAAAGTGACCTCTCGAATACGTGCCAGACTCTCTTCAATTACGGCTCCGATTTCTCCGGCGGAATCATCCGCCGATTGAATCAAAGTCAGCATTTCTTCTAGTATGCAAAAATCGATCCGGACGGCCTGGATCCAATCCTTGTTATTTATTGCCTCTTGCGCCTTCTGCGCTACCAATTCCGCACCTTCAACCGCATGGAATACATTTCGGTAGTCAACAAAACCGTATTTATCGGAATACGAATTGATGTACGATTGCATCAACTTCCTAGACTCCGCCGCTTCATCATCCCCGGTGTGTCGGGAGACCTTCAGTTTAATTCGTTGTTCCACCACGTCCGAATCGGCGGCTATAGAGAGAAGTAAATCAACCAAAATTTCCTTGCTTTGAGATTCCAAAAGACTCTCGAGGCTATCTTTTGGGCCCGGCGACAAACTACTGCTTTTTTGGTTTGATGGCGGCTCCCCGGCGTTCTGCAGTTTGAGCAGAACAGCCGCCTGATGTTTACAAATCGGACTGTAATCGTAAGGGCAGTCGCATTCCGACTCAAGGATGGTATCGTCCTGGCCCAATACTACTGTTACCTCATATACTGCGCTGCCTTTAACTTCGGCCCGATAAACCAGGTCGCTTATTTCCTCAAGCAATAGGATATTACCGTCCAACCAGTACTGCCGCCCTCTATCCATGATAACGGGGTTAATCTCGCTCATATCAGACAAATTCAAGCTGAATCACTTCCTCAATTATGGTTTTCTGCGTCATCCGTTGAGAGTTTATCGTTCAGTGTTTTGAGCTTCACATAATGCGTCGAGTAACGCCGTTCCATGTGTTCATCGCCCGATTTAGAAAAGCGAAGCCGCCGCCGTGGCCTTTTGCCCCATGACATGTAGGCGGTATAGGATTCTTTTAATTCCAAGTCCCGTGCCACCGTCCGGAGTGTGGTCAAAATGAAATTCATCTGGGACAAATTGCCCTGAACGATCTGCTCCAAATACGGAACTCTTCCCAATCTCCATTCTTCCACGAGTTTTGGGGAAACTTTACCTATCCTCACCAGCACGTCTAGCGGGCTTGCATATCCTTGTTCCCCTATCAGTTGGCAAACCGTCTGATAAACTTTTTTGTGAATTTCTTGTCGGTTCAATAAGAAATCACCCTCCTCAGGGGGTACCGCGTTTAGCAGGTTTGTGACAAATTTAAATCGTTCTGACTCGCTTGTTGCCGGTTAAATTTGTTCCACATATTCTCACAGTCGCAAGTGGTGCAAATCACTCAAACCTTCGTGTAGTCCTAGGAATGATTCTAATCGATGGTATCGCTGGCATCCAACAGATAGTTTGCGACCCATTATAACCGTTCTGATGGACTTATCTAAGTCTGATCACCGCTGTGCAAATGATCCGCATGTCGCCACGTTCAGAAAAGTTGCTGTCTTTGCCTGCTGCCCTAAGACCGCAAAAGCTGCCAGGCGGTCGTGTTCAATGTTCAGGGCGCCTGGTAACGAGACCCGTACGCCCATTGCGCCATAAATGAAACGATCCTCCTCTATCCTGTGCGGGACCGTCCGTTCTGATCTTGCACACCAAAATTAGTTAGATTGGGGGTCCTGTCGCCATTGGTTGATTGCCACGATCATAAATTATCCAAAATCGATACCCGCCTTGAGACCGCGTTCGCGACTGCAGGGCTGAAAAAGGTGGTTTACAGTGGGATCATCATCATGCCCTACCTATGAATTAGGTCGTGATGAAGCAGGGCCTCGGTAGGCACGAACGAAAGGAACGATGAATTGATGGCATCCTTAATGTGGCGTCTCTCGGGGATTGTCGGTCTTGCAGGAGCCGCAGTACTGGGAATAGGAAGTTTGGCGATGGCAGCATCTGCGTCAAGTACTAATGAGGGCACGATTACCATAACAGCCTCTAGTTCCACCACAGGTACGGCCACATGGTCGTGGTCGGGACTAAGCGACGGGCAGTTTGTGAGCGTGTACACATTTCCCGATGGTTCGCCCAACTCCCCGACGCCGCTTACTGCCAGTGACGGTAACGTTACGACAAACGGAACGTTTACGACATCGATTAAGCTCCCGTCCGGCGACACGTGGTCGAACACCGGGATTGAAATGTCGGAATCCAATTTCGCCGTGGGACAATTGCCTGAAGTCCCGTGGGCCGCAGGTCTGCCTTTGTTGCTGATGGTGCCATGGGGGATCACGGTATGGCGCCGCCGATCTTCGGTTTAGGACTCTTTTCCCGTCAGTCGAGGCGTCGTCATAGCACTGCTCAGTATGCGGTCGTGGCGATGCCTTGTCTTGCCTAATTGATGTCGCTTCCCGATTGGGTATGGTGGTTTGGGTTGCGTACGCAGGGAAAGTTCGGAGGTCAATCCGTCGTTGCTCCGTTTTCTGCCTGATTTTAATAGCCGCTTGATTATGTGGAATCGTTGGGCGAACGGTTTAACAAAATGCTCTACGAGGTACCTTTGAGACTCCCATGGCATGGCGGCCGCAATAGAGGATGAAACAAGGGGCGTGGAGAATTCTCTTGTGCTCCGAGACGTTGAGGCCGTACCTTTTCTCTGGTGCTTGTAGCCCGACTTTGAGACT
>JAJZZP010000067.1 GCA_021797515.1 Bacillota bacterium
CCAATCTTAAATAAAAATTTAGGTGACTTGTCCAGTTTTCTTGGTCATCGAGGGTCTTGGACAGGTCTAACCACCGTTTTTTTGAAGCCAACCACCACGGAAGGAAATGTACCTCCCCATGCTGTTGATAAAACGCTTGCTGAACTTCTACATGCGTGAGCTTACGTTCGTGTTCCACAATACAACGGGTATTCGAATTGTCGGCGCCAATTTATTTTAGCATGAGGTTGGTTTTAATGGTGGTCATATTGATTCCTGGGGTCGACGAACGCCGTCGCCATCGGTACGGGTCCTCCAGCATGCTCTGACCGCCATGGTAGCGCGGGGCGTGGCGGCGTCAGAGTTAAATACGGGAGAATAACAGGCTTGCTGGGTTGTTGTTTCGCGACTCGGGCGTAGAGGCTGCAGCGGGTATCCCTGGCCGCATGCTGATTGGTCAAGGCGCGTATCGGACGTCAAAAATCTTCCTATGCTCATCCCGATCATCTTGGCGGCCTTGCCGATCCACTTAAAACCTCCGCTATCCGTTAGATTGGACATCCATAAGGTAGAATGCTGGAACCCCGCGGAAAAATTGAGCAATCGCAGAATTTGTTACGGTTGGCGGCCAATCTGGCTTAGCAGCAACTGAGTTACACTCTTATTAGCATATCCTACATGCCATAGTGCGACTCCGGCCAAATGGTCCTTTTTGGCCAGGGCAATTTTTTGGCTCATGCCTTGCAGGCTTTCCCACCAAGCTATAGTAGGCCCGTTGACAGTCGTGTAACGGGCATACGTCTCTTGATACAAAGTACTCCATTGGGCATTTTTGTTCATGATCGGGGTTACCGCGTTATACGGAATGGTAGTCGCCACGGTGCTGCCTGCTAGCCAGCTGTAGCCATAAAGCGGAATTCCCAAAATAATTTTGGAGGCGGGAACTGAACTTAACATCCGTGTTACAATGTTGGAAACCCAAGGCATTGCAGCCACGGGGCCTTCCAAAGATCCATCATCGTGTTCATCATAACTCATTAAGATAAACTGGTTCACTTCAGGGGCAAGTTTGCTATAATCGTAGGCTCCACCGGAATGAGGTACCACGTCCATCATAATCACATCGTTTCGCGGCAAAAAATCCCTAAGGTCAATAACAAATGCCGTCAAATCGCTACTCAAATGGGTATGGGGAGGCTCAAAATCAATATTGACTCCCTGAAAATGCATTTTCCCCACCATGTCAGCTATCGCCCGTGCGGCTCGAATACGGGTCAGCGGATCTGGCAAAAAGGCTTGCGTGGCTGTTGCGTCATTTATCAAAGGAACGACCGGAATATGTTCTTTTTGTACCTGGGATAAAATCGTCGAGTTCACGTGGCTGGTTAAGCCGCCCAAACTGTCGACCGAATACCAAAACGGTGAAAACTGGGAAAAGGCGTGTGGATATTGGTACAACGTGTTTAACCCCGTAGACACGTCGTTGGCCCAAAACCCTATGACTTGAAGCTTGTTAGATGAAGAAGTTGACTCGTTTTTTGCCGCGTGAGCATTAAAGCCACACCCGGCCACTGAGACTGCCAAGGCTACAACTGTTCCCCACAACTGTTTACGAACACTATGGATCATTGGGAAATCACCTCGTGGTCAGTGTAACCGAACTTGCAGCACACAATGCTCTGAGGTGATTCCCAATAACGGAAATCTTAGGGTTGAATTTTTGGATTCAACTTCAAATCAGACCCAACAGTGATAATCATATCTAAACCCGGGTAATCATGATACGGGCTTTCGGTAATTGCTGTGGCCGACCCGGGTCCTAATGCCGATTGAATCCTGGCAACCAAATACTTATCCCCGGTAAAGTCCAAAATATCGTTATGAACATGATTATGACGGTTAGACCAGTCGATTGCCAACACGGTAAATCCTTTGGCCTTAAGCCACGCAGAAACTTCATCGGCCGGCTGTATAGAACCGGTTCCTGCCTTAATAATAATATGGACATTTCGGCGGTCTGCAGCCGTCAAAGGCTTCTCCAGCACAATTTCATCAACCATCATGTGCATCAAACGCTGATCTAGCACCCAATAATCCAATGGGATTTTTAGAACCGGGTCCGTACGCACCACCGGATGACCTGGCAAAGTGGCGTAGCGCACCGCCGGTAACTGAATATGAGTCGCAATTAATCCAAGCGACAACATCTGCGGCAAACTTAAATTGGTGTGAACAATATCTTGGCGCAACATCGTAATAATTTCCGGAAGTTTATAGATTTGACCCGGGGTCAGTACTTTTTTCAAAATCAATTTCACAATGTACTGTTGCTGTTGGATTCGGCTGATATCTCCTAGAGGTTCGGCACGAAATCGTACATATTCCAACACCTGCTGACCATTCAATTTTTGCACTCCCGGGTTCAAGTTAATATCCAGAGGATTGCCTACACCGCCGTAATGCATGGGTTGGGTGACGTCCACGGTTAGACCGCCCAATGTGTTGATGATTTTTTCAAAGTTCCACATAGTGGTCTCCATGTAATAGTCCACGGGCACATGCAATGTTTGTTCTACCAGTTTGACCGCGAGTTTTGGCCCGCCAAAATAATTAGCTTCATTAATTTTCGTTTCCCCAACGCCGGGAATATTCACCAAAGAATCCCGCGGAATGGACAAAACACTGGCTTGATCTGTCTTAGGGTTCACCGATACCAACATCATCGTGTCAGTTCGGTCACGAACATAAGGGTTAGTCTGATCTTTATTGTTGATTATTGACAAGGCATTGCCTAGAAGCAAAATCGTGATACGGTTTTGAAACCCTGGCGGATTCTTTTTGAGGACACGACTAGTTTCCACCGCCGCCGGCTGTATCGCTCGATATCCCAGATAGGCGGCTATGCCACCTCCAATCACAACGATTGCTGCCAGCAGCGCTAAAACTCGTCCCCAACGAAATCGCCTCATAGCCCCGCTCCTTTCAGGCACATCCTTGATAGTATACTGTAGATTCGACTGTGCTGATCGCGAAATTTCGACCATTTTCCCCAATTCTTCGGTGGTCCAGTGCATACGTCTCTGACCCAAATAACGTGCTAAGGCCTCCTACGGTTACATTAATGCGTAACGTCGGCGTCTCCCGTCAATCCGTTGATGTGTTATGATGAGACGAGAGGTTAGTAGGGGGGGTTTTATGCGTCTTTGGATACTTCCCGTGGGAACATTTTGTTCCGATGAATCGGTTTTGGACCCTCAGCCCGAAACTGGACATCGTCTCAACATCTCGGTTTACGTCTATTTAATCCATTTGCCTTACGGGCTTTCCCAATTTGACCCGGGTTGCTCCAACTTATGCCGAATTAACCCCCAAGGGTTTCTTGGCCAAGAATTCTCTCAACTGTTGCAGACCCACTTGGCAGCAGACGACTATATCATCGCGCAGTTAGCCACAGTAAATTTTACACCGCGCGATATCGATGGGGTGATCAACTCGCAATTGCATTTTGATCATGGGGGCGGCAATAGCGACTTTAGCCAGCTCCAATTCGTGATCCAGCGCTCTGGGTTGGCTGCAGTCAACCCAGAGCCGGAACAATGTCGTGACTCGGCCTCTTTAGCCATTATCACTGAGCAGTTGCATCTTCTTAATGGCGACTACCACTTTGACACCCGATTATATGCGGTTTCCACCCCAGGTCACACAGACGGTCATCAATCACTGGTCGTAGAACTCAATGAACGTCCCGTCGAGTTGACCAGCGACGCCGTGTATACTCAACTCCAGTTTCACCCAGATAACATCGGCACTGCCACCAATCCCGACCAAGCTCAACTATCTGTAGCGCGCCTATTGCATCTAACGGAAACGCTGGGGGCTCGACCTTGTTCCTCTCACGACCCCATCCAAATCAAGAAGGAATCGTGGCGATTAGCCCCAGGGTTCTATCAGTAGTGGGTTTTATGACAAAGCCGCGCGGTCCCTTGGTCAAATGGTGGATTTGGATAGTGGTTTTGCTTGTCGCGTTTCTGGCGGCGTTCTATGTACGGTACTGGTCTGCTCTAACGTCTTTGCCAACGCGTGTCCATAACCGAATCTTGGCGCATCATAGTATCCCGGTCAGCCTAAATCAAGTATCGCCTTGGTTTACCAAAGCCTTGATTGCCACCGAAGATCGGAGCTTTTATCGCAATTGGGGCATTTCGTTTGAAGGAATAGGTCGAGCCTTGGTTGTTGATATCGAAACCGAGTCTTTTGCTCAAGGAGGTAGTACCATTACCCAACAACTAATCCGCGATTTGTTGCTTTCGCCCCACAAAACCATTCCCCGTAAGGTCACCGGCACACTATTGGCATTAATGACCACCCTGCTCTACAGTAAACAGGAAATCCTCACCATGTATATCAACGAAGTCTACTTAGGCCATAACAGTTATGGCGTTGGTCGCGCTGCCCAAACCTATTTTGGCCGCTCAGCCCAAAATTTGTCACCCGCTCAAGCTACCCTACTGGCTGGCTTGCCCCAAGCCCCGTCGGCTTTAAATCCTGATAACCACTACCACCAGGCGAAAACACGCCAGTGGGAAGTTTTGGATAGCATGGTGTCGGATCGCCTCATTACCTTGCCCACAGCGCACCACATTTTTTCAGCGCCGCTGAATTTGGTTGGCAGTTAAAAAATGAAGGTGTCGCATTGGTGAACACATACCGCCCTTAATCCGAACGATGAACTGTCTTAGGTAAACAATGGCATATTTTGGGGCAAGGCGCTTGTTTAGTGTTTGAAGGTCTCCGCTCGAGCGCGCCTCGCTCGGCGGGCATATTTCGTTCCCAGGACTTCCCATAACGCGTAAAGTTTATAAATCCACAATCTTCACTTCAGGTCAAGTGGCTTCAGCTTTCAGCCACAATGGCCCCCCTTTTTCTAGGTTGTTAGCAAATAGTATCGGCCGCCATATTCGGCAGGCAGGACCAAAACCCTCGGTCCGAAGACCAGCTAAATTCAGGTCCCGTTATTAAGAGCCAATCGTTTAAATCCGCCCAATCATCATGGTCTCATCCCCGCCGAAAATTCGGCGGCGTTTCCATGGTGGTGGAGTTGCCACTAGTTGCCACGCCCGAAACTTCCAATATGGGTTGATGAACCACGGCTCGGCCAAGGTCCAGCAATCATCAAAAACCCATGTGGGTGGTGCTATGCCGCCCCGCACAGCAGTGTATTCAACAAGGGCTGCTACAAACGCACTCCATCGATGCAAATCTTCTTCCTCTGAATCAGGAATCGGTGTGCGAATCATCTCGATTCGGGTTTCAACATCTGTAACGCGTCGCCAATCATCTAAAAAATCGCCGATGACGATCCGCGAAGCAATATCATGGGACACCACCCTGGCCCAAGCAACAGCCAAAATCTCCGGTAGATATCTGTCACGGCTCACTGTTCTAGACAACTTTCGGCAAAATAACGATGCTTAGGAGTGAGTAAATTTGTTGGGATGTACCGTTCGACAATATCTAAGGCTTCACGTGCGGTTGTGATCGATAAAGACTGGAGCAATTTTTTAGTATCTTCGCGATCATCATTGCGGGCCGCAAAAACTTTCATGGCTAACATATAATCTGTCGTTACAGCATAGACTCGCAATGCCGGATACTCTCGCCATAAATTCTGCGGTGGTGTTCCGTAAAAAAACCCCTTAATGCTGTCGTTTAACCAATCATGGGGCAAATTCATTTCATCTGCCACATGTAAAACCGCCTGGCGAATGGGTTCTGTCGGGGCAGAAAGGTACGCATCAATATCTTTCGTGATCTCGCGTGAACCTAAAACCAAAGCCATCCACGCTCCGCCTGCAATAACAATATCCGCCTGTTGGCGTTCTAAACTCAGCCTTTCCGATAATGCTTGAAACGCGCGTTCCATGTCATCCCTAGTCATGCTACCCCCTACTTATCGTGAGAAATCTAGAACTGTTATTTCTAGTGTATCCTGTTGTGGGTGTTTGTGAAGAGCGTGTTGCGGATGGACCTTCCCCCCTCATTGATGGCAACGTTTTGAAATGGCCCAGCATATCGCGTAGGACTGGCAACCATAATTAAAACTTCACCTAATCACAACCTTTTCCCGATCCCGAACCATAAGGACAAAAGTCATGTAGCTCAGACCCCGCTATCTTGAAACTACCATCACATAGTGTCCGACGAGATACCGGCATTAAATCAAATGACAGTTTCCCAATGCGAATCATGTTGGAGGATGGGTCGTTATTACACCGAGTTCATTCGGCCACCGGACGGTACCAAGGTCGAATAGGAAAGGGGATCATATCTACATGGGAACGGGATAATAGGCCGACCAGGTCACGGGGAAAATTCCAAGTGTTACTAAAATATGTAGTTCTAGCTAGGACAAGTCGTGATGTTTCATAGACTAAGAAGACCGTTATAGCGGTTCAACCCGTGGCTCCACGGTTTGCCTCGTTCAGCCTCTTGTGGAACCGCGGTCAAACGAGGTCAATGAGCATAGCCTACGAGCCGCCAGGCGTCGACCAAAGGTGTTAAGTACCGACATCAGCCACTCAAGACTAGTCGTTGCCGCCAATGCGCCATCCGGGCAGACGGCAACTTCCCACGAGCTGATGCGCTGAAACACTATATCGAGCATCTCGGTCTTTGACAAAAAAACCAAGCATGCCCACCATAAGATCGCTATGTCGACTGCCACGTACCGCCGATTCGGGCGCTTCGAGGTAACGAGGGTTGCCCCCCCCCCCCGGAAAACTTGACATGACAACCTCTAGGCGCCGCAAAAATCCCCCAATATGATTCCGGGGCGACGACATCGTGCCCCGGAATCATTTTAGAGTTAACGTTGCAGTTTTTTAAGTTCCCCAATTAACCGATCGTTTAGTACGCGAATATGGGTCCCTTTCATCCCCAATGACCGAGACTCAATAACCCCCGCCGACTCAAACTTGCGCAAGGCATTGACAATCACTGAACGGGTAATCCCCACACGGTCGGCAATCTTAGACGCAACCAGCAATCCCTCTTCACCACCCAGTTCTTCAAAAATATGCTGTACCGCTTCAAGTTCCGAGTAGGATAAAGTATCAATCGCGACTTTTACCGCCGCCTTCTTCCGTGCCTCCATTTCCAGTTCATCGGATTTGGAGCGCAAAATTTCCATCGCCACCACAGTAGCACCGTACTCGGCCAAAATAAGGTCTTCGTCGCCAAATTCCCGTCCAAACCGAGAAATCACCAACGTCCCTAGACGGTCTCCGCCTCCGTTGACGGGCACGATGGTCGTAATCTTGTTCTCATAAATGCAAGGTTTGTCACGAAAAAATACGCAACGTCGACTTTCTTGCGACACATTGGGATATGTTTCGTCAACTTTTAATAATCCAGAATTGTAAGATTGAGGAAACACTTCTTGACCCAAGACTTCTCGGATCATAACGTCGCATTCAAACGAATCCAACAGTGCATAGCCTAATACCTTACCGCGGCGGCTCACCACATACACATTGGCGGCAATCAGTTCGCTCAAAATTTGGGCCATTTCCTCAAAGTTTACCGGATGTCCCGCCGTACGTTGTAACAACCGATTAATCCGTCGTGTCCTTTCAAGCAATTCTTCCACGACCAAAGCCTCCTCAAATTTGGTTAATTCGTCACCACAGTTCTAAATTCCGGGTATGAGTATACCATAACTTTGGTTTGGAATGTGATAACGAAACCAAAAATTCAGAGTATATACCGATTAATGTCAATATTGTCCGCTATCCGAGCTAATCGCTGATCCACGTATGACGCAGTAATCGGAATAGTTTGCCCTTGTAAGTCCGGCGCCTCAAAGCTAAGTTCTTCCAATACTTTCTCTAAAATCGTATGCAGTCGACGGGCTCCAATATTTTCAGTATCCCGGTTGACCCGATCCGCGTAGCGGGCCATCGCCCAAAGTGCCTCGTCCTCAAACCGGATCTGAACGCCTTCAGCGCCCAACAGCGCCTGATACTGAAAAATCAACGAATTTTTAGGCTCAGTTAGAATGCGGTAAAAGTCTTGCTCCGTCAAAGCATCGAACTCAACGCGAATCGGAAATCGTCCTTGCAATTCAGGTATCAGGTCGCTTGGTTTTGACACATGAAATGCTCCGGCAGCAATAAATAAAATGTGGTCGGTTTTCACGGGACCATATTTCGTGTTTACCGTGGAACCTTCGACAATTGGCAAAATGTCGCGTTGAACTCCTTCCCGACTGACGTCAGGTCCCCGCATGTCTTGCCCCGAAGCAATTTTGTCGAATTCATCGATAAAGATGATACCTTGTTGCTCCGCCCGCCAGACCGCGTCAGCATTGGCGGCGTCAGTGTCAATCAATTTCTGCGCCTCTTCCTGCGTTAAAACCTTACGCGCCTCAGCAACCGTCATCTTCCGCCGTTTGGTTCGCTTCGGCAACAGGTTGCCAAACATTTCGCCGAGATTCATTTGATTATCCTCGGAACCAGGAAAGTTGCCCATCATGGGAAGTGTAGGGCCAGCATCCTCGACCTCTACTTCGACAAGTTCATGTTCCATGGCCTTCATTCGTAGTTTTTCCCGCACACGCCGTCTTTCGTCATCAATGCGCCGCCGTTCTTCGGCATCGACAGGACGACGCGATTGGTAATTTCCGCCTGCCCCCCCGAACAATGCTTCAAAGGGATTCTTGGTTCCCGTATTGTCTGAGGGATCAGGAACCAAGGCCTCCACAATACGGTCTTCTGCTGCACGTTCGGCGCGGTCTTTAACCGATCCTGCCCGCTCTTCTTTTACCATGCGAATGCTGGTCTCCACTAAATCGCGAACCATCGCGTCAACATCGCGGCCCACATAACCCACTTCGGTAAATTTTGTGGCTTCAACCTTAATAAAAGGCACATGTAGTAAACGTGCCAACCGACGGGCCACTTCGGTTTTACCCACGCCCGTCGGACCAATCATCAATATATTTTTGGGAGTGATTTCTTCCTGTAGTTCAGGGTCGAGGCGGCTACGCCGCCAGCGATGGCGCAAGGCCACAGCTACCGCTCGTTTGGCTTCGTTTTGACCAACGATATGCTTATCTAGTTCCTCCACAATTCGCTTTGGTGTCAACAATGCCTCATCCATCCCCATTGCCTCCTAACCCAATGTTTCAATCGTTAAGTGATGATTGGTATATATGCAGATATCCGCCGCAATGTCCAACGATTTTCGCACAATCTCCTCAATCGCAGGAGTTTGATCTAATGATGCAAAAGCCCTGGCAGCAGCCAACGCGTAGCTTCCTCCGGAACCCACCGCCGCAATATGGTCATCAGGTTCAATAACTTCCCCGGTGCCTGAGAGAATAAACAAATCGTGGGTATCGGCCACAATCAACAGTGCCTCTAATTTACCCAGCATGCGATCGGTTCGCCACTCACGGCTTAGAGCCACCGCTGCCCGTGGCAAGTTGCCGTGGTGTTCTTCCAGCTTCCCTTCAAATCGTTCAAACAGTGTCAAAGCGTCAGCAACCGCACCCGCAAACCCCGCTAGAATGGCCCCTTGATAAAGGCGCCGAACTTTTCGCGCCGTATGCTTCATTACCGTGTTTTGGCCAAAGGTTACCTGACCATCTCCGCCAATAACTGCCTTCCCATCTTTTACCATCGCTAAAATAGTTGTACCGTGAAATTGCACGTCCCCCATGTGTTTGCCCCTCCATAAATATTACTCTAAATGACCCCGAGCCCGCGGATGCGCCGCCTGGTACACCCGGATCAGCTGATCTTGCGAGATATGAGTGTAAATTTGCGTAGTCCGCAAACTGGCGTGGCCAAGCAATTCCTGTACGATGCGTAAATCGGCTCCGTTCATTAATAAGTGGGTTGCGTAAGAATGTCGTAACCAGTGCGGACTGATGTTGCGGCTTACCGCGCTCCGCAACATGGTAATTTTGACGATGCGGCGCACGCTTCGGGTGGTCAGTCGCCCACCCCGGCGATTGAGGAACAGAGCATCGGTCGCAGTTTTCACCAAAAGAGGACGCGATTCCGTCAAATACCGCCGCAAGGCCGTCAGGCCATATCGACCCAAGGGTACCTTACGCTCTTTGCGGCCTTTGCCCGTCACTTTAATCATCCCAGTATCCCAAAAAATATCTGGGAGATTCATGTCCACCACTTCTTGACTGCGCAGTCCTGCTCCGTACATAGTCTCAACCAAGCTCAAATTACGTACACCTAGCGGGCCACGCTCAAGATAGGCTGCTTCCATCATCGCCATGATCTCATCGATGGTCAATACTCGGGGAAGGCGCGCCCGAAACTTCGGGGACAATATTCGCCGCGCAGGATTGTCAACCCGCAAATGTTCGTGTTCCAAGTAACGATAAAAAGAGCGCACCACAGATAACTTCCGGGCCATGCTGCGTGCGGAGATACCCGCCTCGCCCAATTCCAACAACCAACGCCGTATGCGCTTGGCGTCGGCCAAGTCCAAGTTTCCGACCCGTTCCTCGAATTGGAGGAGATCTGACTCGTAGGCGCGCAATGTTTCTCCGGATCGCACTTCCACTGCTCGCAGATGTCTGAGATAAGCGTCAATCCAGGGATTAAGTGGCTGGGGCATTGGTCGTACCCCCCAGACACGGCACAAACGCTGAGAGAGCGATCAGCTCCTTTGCTCTTAAAAGGCGCTGGCAGTCATCACGATCCCAGACCTGGGATGTTTCTACAGCCACTGACGCGGTACTATCCAAAGGGTTTGAGCACACCAGATCCGCCTCGTTGCCTGTCGACTCTCCCCCTACCACGGTGATTCGATCATTGGGCTTGTTCAGATTCATACCCGCATCCCTCCTTAAGACAGAGGAAACTTTCACGATGGCCACGGCGTTTGACTGCCATGGATGATCCACACTGGGGGCACACTTTATCCGTCGGTTGGTTCCAAGTCACAAAATCGCAGTCGGGAAATCCACTACATCCGTAAAAAGTGCGACCCTTGCGAGTTCGGCGGATCACTAGCGGTTTCCCGCAGCGAGGACACAACGCCGCAGTTTTTTCCAAATATGGTTTGGTAAACTGGCATTCGGGATATCCCGTGCAGGCCAGAAACTTTCCAAAACGTCCGTATTTGACTTCCATTGGTTTGCCGCACTTCTCGCAGACTTCGTCTGTGTTTTCTTTAGGAAGTTCCAACTTTTCCACGTCTGCTTCGGCATGCGCCAATTCTACAGCAAATGGCGCATAAAATTGCCCCAGCACATCTTGCCATGCCATCTCATTGGATTCCACCCGGTCCAATTGGCTCTCCACTTCTGCGGTGAACGCCGTATTCACGATTTCCGGGAAATATTCGCTTAGAAGCTCGACCACTACTCGTCCTAGCACGGTAGGCAATAAACGTTTTTGGGACCGTTCGACGTACTGCCTTTGCAACAAAGTCTCAATAATCGGGGCGTAGGTCGACGGTCTTCCAATTCCTAGTTCTTCCAGTGTCTTGACTAGCGTGGCTTCACTAAACCGCGCAGGCGGTTCCGTAAAATGCTCCGAAGCATCAATATGGGAAACCACCAACTCGGTTCCCTCAGCCACATCCGGGAGGGGACGCAATGAAGAATCTAATTCCTTATCAGGGTTGGCGTCCATGCCATCCTGAGTTTCCAAGTAGATTTCAGTAAATCCTTTAAACTTGATGACTGCGCCATGGGTTCGAAATTGTTCCCCCTGCTCCGCCACTAAATCAATGGTGGTCCCATCATATACTAAAGGTGCCATTTGGCTAGCAACAAAACGTTCCCAAATTAATCGGTATAGACGCAGGTGATCGCGATTTAAGCTACTCTTGAGTTGATCAGGATGCCGTGTCACCACCGTCGGACGAATCGCCTCGTGGGCGCCTTGGGATCCTACTGGATCTCGATTTGGCCGCGCGAGCGCCTGATCTTTTAAGTAGGCATCACCATAATGCAACGAAATGTACTGTTTGGCTTCTGCTTCAGCTATGTCGGCTACCCGTATTGAGTCCGTGCGGATGTAAGTGACCAACCCTACTGTTCCTTCCCCGGCGACTTCCAATCCTTCGTACAGTTGCTGCGCTAGACTCATCGTCCGTTTTACCGAATACCCCAGACGTCGGGCCGCCTCTTGCTGTAGCGTAGAAGTGGTAAAAGCCGGCGCGGGAAATCGACGTCGTTCACGGGTCTTAACAGATTGCACCACCACCCGTGAGTCAACTCCCACATGCCCAAGAACGATTTCCACATCCGAAGCGGGCAGTCGGCCTTTTTCGCCCCGTGGTCCCACATATTCCGCATGCAAAGAGACGACGCCTTGTTGTGCTTCAAGGCTCGCCGTAAAATACTGGATTGGTACAAACGCTAAAATTTCATCTTCCCGGTCAACCAATAACTTGAGGGCTGCTGACTGAACCCTGCCCGCCGATAATCCGGGCCGAATTTTGTGCCACAGTAAGGGAGACAACTGGTAGCCAACAACGCGGTCCAATATCCTCCTCGCTTGTTGGGCGTTTACTTTAGGCATGTATACAGGACGTGCATTGCGAATGGCACGGCTGACCGCATCCTTGGTAATTTCGTGAAATTCGATGCGCCGGGTGGATTCCGGTTGAATGCCCAAAGCTTCCGCCAAATGCCACGAAATCGCTTCTCCTTCGCGGTCAGGATCAGTAGCCAAGAATACCTTATCAGCCTTTTTGGCAGCATCTTTCAGTTGCTTCAAAATCGGCCCTTTACCACGAATGGTAATATAACGCGGCGTAAATCCGTGCTCGACGTCTACACCAAACTGACTCTTGGGTAGATCGCGCACATGGCCCATGGATGCTTTGACTTGGTATCGATTCCCTAAAAAGCGACTGATAGTTTTGGCTTTGGCTGGCGACTCCACGATAATTAACGGTTTGGCCTTAGGCAATCCTGCACCCCCCGCAATAACATTGGTCTATTATAACAAATTTCTCAAAGCGTCTTTATATAGTTGCCTGGCGCTATGAATCATCCCAGTGAAAGCTGCGGCGATGACAAGGGCTCGGCCCTAATTCTCGCAATCGCTTTCGATGCAAAACGGTCGGATACCCTTTATGCTGAGAGAATCCATACCCCGGATAGACGCCGTCAAGCGCTTCCATGTAACGGTCGCGAATGATTTTCGCCACAATGGATGCAGCGCCAATGCTCACCGACACCGCGTCCCCATGAATAATCGAGTGAACCGTATAGGGTCCGTGAAGCGGCATCGCGTCGCTGAGCACCACCTGGGGCATTACTTCCATGGCCTCGATCGCCCGTTGCATGGCCACTCGCGATGCCTGATAAATATTTATTCGATCGATCGTACGTGGCCCTACCATGCCCACGCCAACAGCCACCGCGTTATGCACAATTTCGGGATAGAGTCTCGCCCGGGTCAATGCCGTCAACGCCTTGGAATCGCGAATTCCCTGCACCGGGGAAGAAGGATCTAGGATCACCGCAGCAGCCACTACGGGTCCAGCCAACGGCCCCCGTCCGACCTCATCGACCCCCGCCACCAGGCGCCTGGCCAACCAATATGGAGCTTCATAGCGGGAAAGTTCGTCCCACCAGGTCTCGGATTGGACTCGGTTACGGGACATGGGGAGGCCACTCCAGACTACGCGGCCCAAAAGCACCATCGCGCACAGCAATGAGCACGGCTTGAGCAGTACGATGCAAATCCACCCGGCCTCCAGTCATTAAGTAACCACGCGAACGTCCCCATGCCTCCCAGTCGCTGATTGCGCCTGCCTCAGGAAACATCCAGCGCCAGGCCCGTTCCGCCATCTCTTCCAATTCCTCTGCAGGAACCGGAACAACGCCTAACAGTTTTAATCGCCAATCCTTCGATTTAGACGGTGTCACTACACCGGGCAAGTCCAGCCATTCCCAGCCGCCAGGTAGCCGAATCCATTGTGGTCCTCGGGTCACCCCGGGCTTGGCGCCGGTCGCGACCCGGTGCTTGCCCACCATGCGATTTAGCAATGTTGATTTCCCTAAGTTGGGCAGTCCAACCACCGCTAGCCGGTATGGTGGCTCTAATGCCTGCTTTAAAACAGCCCGCAATTGTTGCTCCGATTGATGAGCGGTGGCATTTAGCGCCACAGCAATGACACCATGGCTCTGATACCACTCAAGCCACGACTGCGTCGCCTGGGCTTCAGCCAATTCCATTTTATTTAACACCACAACGCGTTTAGCTCTGCCCAACCACTGAGCCATAGGCTGGTGGCGAGTCAGTTCCGGAGCTCTGGCATCCACTACCTCAACGAAGGCCGTCAAATAGGGGGCCAGTTCCCGGATAACCTTCTGGGTTGCAATCATGTGCCCGGGATACCACGAGTTGGTCTTTGTCATAAACCTAGTTTAACCAATGAAATTCCGATAATGGCCACCATATCAAAAACGCCTGCCCCTTCAGATTTTTCATCGGGAGAAACCCAAAGTATCGACTGTCAAAACTTCTGGGCCTATTGTCCCCTTCCACCCACAAATCCCCCGGAGGGACTTTAATCGGGGCCACATTCATCGATTGGCGATACTTCAAAAAAGGCTCGTGATAACGTTTCCCATTAATATATACAACATTGTTTTTCACACTAATGACGTCCCCAGGAACCCCAATGACCCGTTTAATCCAATCCTGAGATTTGTTTACCGGGGACTTGAATACCACAATCTGACCAGTTTTTGGTGTTTCGAAGTCATAAATTAGTTTATTTACCAGTACCCGCTCGTTATTTTTCAGCGTAGGTAACATTGATGTGCCTTGAACTTGAAATGATTCGAAGACAAAAGTGCGAATTAAAAATGCCAGCACAAATGCTAAGACCACCGTCTCAATAATTTCTCGCCAGCCACTTCTTTGCGACACCGAATCCCCCCTTGCGCAAGGCGAAGGCACCCTCCACCTGAGAGTACCCTCGCCTGTACCATCTGCTACCGGCGTTCCTTAATTCGCGCTGCCTTACCACGCAATTTTCTTAAATAATAGAGTTTTGCTCGGCGCACCTTGCCCCTACGCACCACTTGAATAGATTCCAGTCGTGGCGAGTGAAGCAGAAAAATCCTCTCCACGCCCACGCCGTAACTTACACGGCGCACCGTGATGGTTTTGGATAATCCCGTGCCCTTAATCGCAATAACGACCCCTTCATACATCTGAGTTCGTTCCCGATTCCCTTCGCGAATTTTTACCGCCACCCGTACGGTATCGCCAGGTCGAAATGCAGGAATATCGTGCCGCATTTGGTCTTCCTCTAAAAGTTTAATGTAATCCACCTGTCTCTCCTCCTTTCTTCAAGCAATTGACGTCATTTTCGCGCAACAGATCCGGTCGACGGGCTCGAGTCACCTCTAGGCGCAATTTGCGCTTATACTCCGCCACTTTAGCGTGGTTTCCTGAAACCAGAGCCTGCGGAACTTCCCGTTTTCGATAACTTTGTGGACGGGTATATTGGGGACCTTCCAGCAAACCGTTGAGGCCATCACTAAATGAATCGTCCAAGGCTCCGCCGCGGGCTCCTAAAACCCCTGGCAGCAAGCGTACCACTGCGTCGACCATTATCATAACAGGCAACTCGCCACCTGTCACAACGTAGTCTCCCACCGAAACTTCTTCCCCCTGCAGCAGATCGACAGCCCGTTGGTCGACCCCTTCATAATGGCCAGCGACGAATATTAAGTGCTCACACTGAGACCATGCCTCCGCCATCCTTTGGTTAAACGGGGTGCCCTGTGCAGACGTCACCACCACTTTTCCGGGTGCTGCATGATGCATCATGGCCCACTCCACCGCTGGCACCACCACATCAGGGCGCAATACCATGCCTACGCCGCCCCCAAAAGGATAGTCATCGGTGATGCGATGAGGCCCCACCCCAAACCAACGCAAGGGAACCAGGCGCAATTCCACTAACGCCTTGTCTTGAGCTCTTTTCATCATGCTAGTTTCGAACACTCCAACCATCATCTCAGGAAACAAGGTGACCACGTGGATGACCATTACGTCGCATCCTCCAGACCATCCGGCAGGACAACCCGCATCATTTTAGCCTCCACATTGACGTCACGAACAACAGTCCGCAATGCCGGAATTAGCAACGGTTTTGCATCAGGACGTTCGACTTCAAACACGTCATGATGCTGTCCCGAACGGATGACGTGCTGCAATGTTCCCAAAACCCGACCGGTATCGCACTCTTCAACCTGCATCCCTAACAGTTGGTGCCAATAGTATTCCCCGTCAGGCAGTGGCGGAAGCTCGTCGACAGGAACCCACAAGGTTTTTCCTCGCATCAACAATCCTTGTTCTCGCGTGCTCACCGAAGACAGGCGCATTAACACCACATTATGGTGCGGCTTCGCTTCAATTACCGAGACGGGTTTCGCGTCAGAAGACAGCCACACGGATTTACGGCGTACTAATCGGTCGACAAAGTCGGTAGTTGGATAGACTTTCATCGTACCATCAATGCCGTGAACTCCGACAATCTCTCCCACCATAACAAACCCTGCAAGACCTTGGATACGGTGGCTATTCACGAGACTTAGCCATCTGTTTCATTTCGTGGACCTTCTTGAGAACACCGGTCTGTCGCAGTAAAGAACGCGCCGTGTCAGTGGGTTGAGCTCCATTCTGAATCCATTTCACTGCCTTGTCTTCGTCAATCTTCACAATTGCCGGATCTTTGGTAGGGTCGTAGTACCCGATTTCTTCAATAAAGCGTCCATCGCGGGGAGCACGGGCATCCGCCACCACTACTCGGTAGAACGGTCGTTTCTTGGCGCCCATGCGGCGCAAGCGAATTTTCACCATATCTTCTGCGCCTCCTTTCCTCAGTGTTTTAACGAAACGGTGGGAAGGGCGTCTTGGCCAATTTGCGTTTCCCACCCGGACCCTTAAACTGATGCATCATTTTTCGCATGTCTTGAAATTGTTTTAAGAGTCGATTGACCTCTTGAACCGAGGTGCCGCTGCCTTTAGCAATGCGGCGTCTGCGGCCCCCATCGATGATGTCGGGTCGAAGTCGCTCTTTGACCGTCATCGAATTGAGAATTGCCTCGACACGCACCAATCTGGAATCATCGACCTGGCCTTTTAGTTTGTTAAGTTGTCCCATGCCTGGCAACATTTCCATCACTTTCGATAAGGGGCCCAACTTTTTGACTTGGTGCAACATGCTGCGAAAATCCTCCAAGTTAAAAGTGTTGCTAGTCATCCGTACGGCCAAACGTTCGGTGTCATCTTTGTCTAGCGCTTGTTCTGCCTTTTCAATCAGGGTCAGCACGTCACCCATTCCCAAAACACGGGATGCCATCCGATCGGGCTGAAATGTCTCTAAAGCATCGAGCTTTTCGCCCGTCGCCACCAGTTTTATGGGCAACTGAGTCACCGCACGAATGGACAGTGCTGCCCCACCCCGGGTATCCCCATCTAGCTTGGTCAATATCACCCCGGTTAATGGCAACAATTCTTTAAATGTCGTCGCGACCCGGACAGCATCCTGACCAGTCATCGCATCCACTACCAGTAATGTCTCGTGAGCAGGAACCTTACCCTGCATTTTCTGTAGTTCTGCCATCAGTTGTTCATCCACGTGGAGCCTTCCGGCAGTGTCAACAATCACCACGTCACGGGCCATTTGCCGGCTCTTTTGCAATCCCAACTGAGCTAACGCGACCGGATCCAATCCTGCTTCGTGCACCACCGGAATGTCGATTTGTGCACCCAAAGCCACCAATTGGTCCACAGCGGCTGGACGGTATATGTCGGCTGCCACCAAAAGGGGTTGCTTGCCCTGATGATGCAACATTAAAGCCACTTTGGCGGCCGAGGTAGTTTTACCGGAACCCTGCAATCCGACCAGGTAAATCACTGTAGGAGGATTGGAGGACATTTTGACGCGTTCCACCGTCGTTCCCATAAGGGCAATCATATGGTCCCGAACTACCCGAACTACTCCCTGATCCGGAGTCAGACTTTCCAAAATGTCTTGGCCCACCGCCTCACGTTCCACGCTAGCCAGAAAGTCTTTAACCACCTTGAAGTTGACGTCTGCTTCCAAAAGTGCTAAGCGCACATCGCGCAATGCCTCTTTGACATCGGCCTCTGTGAGCCGCCCTTTATTGCGAAGCCGCTTAAAAGTCGACTGCAATTTTTCGGTCAAGTTCTCAAACATCGGAGAGCCCCTCCTCCAGTGCCAAACCGCGTGCCAATGCCATTGCTTCGCCCACTTGCGGATCGACTGGCAACTCACTCAGTACCTTCACCAATCGCGACAACGCGGCTTGCCGTTGTCGCATAGCGGCCACCAGTCCCAATTTGCGTTCATAATCGCGAAGGAGGTTCGCGGTCCGCTCCAGCACGTCTTGTACCGCCGCCCGGCTCACCCCTTTCACCGCGCTGATTTCCGCAAGAGACCAGTCTTCCTGAAAATGCAACTGCCAGATCTGGCTTTGGTGGTCCGTCAAAAGCGGTCCGTAGAAATCGAACCATAAATTGGCTTCGATAACGTCTACGTTATTCACAGGGCACAGCCTCCGGTGTCAAGCACTGTTCCTTAACAGAACAACAAGCCATATGTTAAAGAAAATATATATCGATGTCAAGAAAAGCCGGACAAGGATTCTCCTTGTCCGGCAAGCTAGTAGATCACGGGGGGACTAGCTGGCGTCTACACTCGAAGAACTACCTTGGCAAACCTCTTCGTACACTTGAGCCAATTCTGACGCCATCGCGTCTCCGCCATGACTTTGATGAATCACGGTTTGACCCGCCAATCCCATTTTATGAGCCAAATTCGCATCGTCCCAGAGTATCCGCGCATAATACCACAGCGTAGCCAAGCTGTTGTCCTCACACACGAATCCGTTCACGCCAGGATCAATCCAATCCGCAATCCCGGGAACATTGGTGCCAACCACAGGGGTGCCCGATGCCAACGCCTCCAGCACCGCCATTCCCAATGTGGGTCCTTGGTTTGGGGCGATGACCACTTGGGCGGTAGCAAAGTACATGGCGACGGCTCGGTGGGGCATGGGTCCTAAAAATCGCACATGATGTCCCAAGCTATCGGCTAGCTCTGCTAAGCGTGGATCTTGCGGATGGCCTTGTACCACTGCGCCCCGATCCCCTCCGATTAGAAGAAGTACTAAATCGTCGGGCAAAGACTGTGTGTTCATATACTCAAGCACCTCATGAATACCGCGGCCGACATCCAAGTGACCGACGTATAGCAAAGGGCGGCGCGACAAGCCTAGCCCTTTAAGAACCGGCCCTGGATCGCGACTGAAAAAGCTGGTAACGTCCACCCCAGGAGCCACCACGTAAATCGGTACTTTGGGTGCATAACGATGCACCAAATCGGTTTCCTTGAGATACGGCACGACCACGGCATCTGAATTGGCAATCAGGTTGCGTTCATGCTCTTGCCGAATTTCAGAGTAGGCCCCGTAAGGTCTCTTAACCCATTCTGCCATCTTGTACGGGGAATGGACCCAGGGTATTCCTAGATGCCGGGCAATCCGTTTCCCAATCAGCCCGGAAACCCAAAAATGGCTATGCACCAATTGGTAGCGACGATGATTGCCCTCGATCCAAGTCATCGCGTCATGAAACAGTTGCTCTTCCAACTGCAGCCATTGCTCATCAGACATCGGCGTCGACACCCGAGAGGTACGGATCACTTGACCCTTTTGTCCCAGGCTGGCATGATGCGGCAGCATCGGGTGTTGAGCAGCAGTCAGCACATCGACCCCAAAGCCTTGATGTTGCAATCCCAAACTTGCTTCCCGAACTACTATTTGCTGCCCGCCCAATTCACCCCCATCAAGAGGATTTAACGGGTCAGCAGTTAACGATATTTGCAATACACGGCGTGGCAATTCAAAACACCTCCCAGAATAAGACGAGCCCACAAAAAAAGCCCGACATGTTCCCGGGGGAAAGGAAGGCACGAAACTCATATAAACCTTGAGCCCCCAACGCCTACGAGGTTAGCTGACGGGTTGGGACCGTGGACCTGCCCCTTGCAAACGCAATTCACCCCACACAACTGGGTCCCCCGTTTCTGCCAGGCAGAATTCGGCGTATTCAAGGTAACGCCTATACTATACCCATTTTTTAGGGAACGGTCAAATTAGTCAGAAGGCGCATTGTCTTCATCCAAGATCGCGCGCACATAATCGCCCGGATTAAACGGTAATAAATCTTGGGCGGTTTCCCCCACTCCCACATATCGAATGGGAATTCCCAGCTCATGATAAATGCTCAATGCAATACCCCCTTTGGCCGTCCCATCCAGCTTGGTAAGAACGATTCCCGTCACTTTCACGCTGTCCATAAAAATCCGGGCTTGGCTTAACCCATTTTGTCCGGTAGTTGCATCAATCACTAGCCACACTTCGTGGGGCGCCCCCGGGTACTCCCGTTCCACCACCCGGCGAATTTTTTGCAGTTCCAACATCAGATTTACCTTGTTTTGCAAGCGTCCCGCAGTGTCAATAATTGCCAAATCGGCACCTCGCGCTTGGGCCGCCCGCAAGGTATCGTAAGCCACTGCAGCAGGATCCGCTCCCGGGGCTTGGTGCACAACTTCGACTCCCGCTCTGCGACCCCATTCCACCAATTGCTCCACCGCGGCAGCACGAAAAGTGTCAGCGGCGCCTAGTATCACGGTTTTATGCTGCTGTTGCAACAAATAGGCAAATTTCCCGGCTGTTGTGGTTTTTCCGGTACCGTTAACCCCCACCATCAGCCAAACCCAAGGCCCCCCGGGATCCAGCGACAACGTAGGCCCAGGCTCCCCGAGTTCTGCCACCATCACCTCAAACAGTTGGTGCAAAACTTGGTCGGCGGTTTTGGGCCGTTCTTGCTGTACCTTTTTTCGTAACTGACCCAACAAGTATTCGATTGTGCCAGAACCCAAATCCGCCTCATAGAGTACTTCTTCGAGCTCATCCCAGAGGTCTTCGTGCCATTCCCGCCCAGTAAACAGAGTCCGCAACCGACCACCAAGTCCCATGCGAGTGCGGGTCATTCCTTGCTTTAGCCGTTCCCAGAAATTCGCCATGTTATCCAAACCACCCCATCTATTACGACGATACTTGTTCCAACAATACCGAAACCATCCGGCTTTGTCCTTGACCGTCCCCAGCCACTCCCCATAAGGCGTCCGCAATTTCCATGGTCGATTTATGGTGGGTCACAATAACACATTGCGTGTGTTCCCCCAATTCCGCCAGATAGGCGGCAAATCGGGCAGCATTGGCCTCGTCCAACGAGGCCTCCACCTCGTCCAACAAGATAAAGGGGGACGGGCGTACCGATAGCAAAGAAAAAAGCCACGCGATGCCCCCCAATGCTTTCTCACCTCCCGACAACAACCCAAGTTGGCTCGGCCGTTTGCCGGCGGGGCGGACCCACACGTCCACACCGCCATCGTCACCATGGGTCCAGGACAACCCGCCCTGTCCCCCGGAAAATAAGATATGGCAGGCCGTGCTAAACGATTGTTCTACACGCGATGCGGCAACCTCAATACGTCGGCTAACTTCCTGATCCAACTCATCCAGCGTCTTTAGGAGATCTTCCCGGGCTAAGGATACATCTTCCAATTGTTGCGCTAAGTATTCCCAGCGCGTTTTCAGTTGTTCATATAATGCCAGGCTGCCAGGCATTATATCCCCTAATGAAGCAATCACCTGGTCAAGGCGCACGATTTCTGCTTGCGCGTGCGTGACTTGGTTCCGTTCCAGTGATGGTATTGCGGGATCCTCAACAAAATCTGCCCACGCGTGCTCTACTTTAAAAATCGCTTGCTCCAATTGTTGGGCTTTCGCAGTGAGGCGACGATCCTCGTGTTGCAGTGCTCGCAACCGATTTTCTAATGCTAAGGCGTCGTGTTTGAGTTCATCCCATTTGCGACGTTTTTTCTCGAAATTGAGCCGTTCCTGTTCACAATGGCTCACCGCGGCTTGACGCTGAGCCGTGATCAAGAGATTTTCCCGGTTCGCCGCTTCCAGGGCCGTGATGACTTGCTGCAAACTTTTCTCAATTCGTAGTCGGTTGCTTTCCACGCGTTCCTGCTCGTAACCGAGTCGTTCTCGCAACGCCTCGGCTTGAGAGTGGGCCGCCTGACTTCGCGCGAGGGCCTCGCGTAATTGGACCTGCCGTTGTGCTGCTGCAGCCAATCGCTGGCGCATATCCAGTTCCCGCGCTTGGAGTGCTTCGATCGCCCCACGCTGCTGACCAATCTCTTCTTCCAATTGCTGTGCCGAAACTACCAAATTTTGAGGATCTTGTTCCAATACGGACGATTGGGATAGTGCCTCACGAAGTGTCGTCCATTGATGCCGCCGTTCGCTAAGGCGCTCGCGGACTCCATCCAAAAGGATTTCCGTTTCCCTGATCTCGCTCCCACTCGACTGTAGCAATTCCTCTTTTCCCTCAATGATCTTCACATCTTCCCCCACGCGCCGGGTAAGCGTTTGGATTTCTGTGTGCCGACTACTCCGCGAGTCGCGCTGCCCATGGTGGCCTCCGGTAATGGCACCTCCAGCATGCACTAACTGTCCATCTAACGTCACCATCTTATAACGGAACCGATGTTGACCCCCCACAGTCATAGCGGCGTCTAACGTTTTCAGCACGAGTACCCGACCCAATAAATGAGAAATGGCCGGTCGCAAACTTTTTTCGTAATGCACAACATCCAGTGCCCAACCGACAACGCCCGGGAGGCGGTTAAGAGTGCGTTCCCCGTCCGGAACCATCCCAGGTCGAATAGTGTCTAAAGGCAGAAAGGTAGCACGACCCAAGGCCTGGGCCTGTAAGAACTTGACAGCACTCCGTGCCTGGAATTCATGCTCCACAATCACATCGGCACTGGCGCTACCAAGGGCAATCTGAATTGCCAGCGCTACATCGGGATCACTGATCAGGAGCGAGCCAACCGTACCCAAAATGCCCTTTAGCTTCTGATCGCGTTGAGCTTGCAATATTGCCCGTACTCCCGCTGGCAGGCCTTCCCCTTCTGCTTCCAATTGATGCAAGGCTCGCAGTCGTGCCTGGCGCTGCGCAAGTTGGTGGCGAAGCGGCAACAATTCTTGTTCGGTGTGATGGCGAAAATGCTCTAAGTGCTGACGGTTTTCCGTTATTTGTTGAAGTTCTTGACTAAGCTGCTGAACCTCTCGTTCCATTTGCCGTACCTGAGCTCTTTTTGATTCCACAACCGCAGATAAATTGTCCAGCGAATCGATGCCGAGCACCCCTTGCCACCGAGCCAGCGATTGTTTGATTAACCCCAGGTCCGCATCATGCTGGGCCGTGATTAGTCTTTTCTGATCGAGTTCTTCCACGATTTCTCGCACCTGGTACTCCATCGTAGCCATCTGCCGCTCCAGTATAGCCAGTTGATTTTGGCACTCATCACTTTGGTGGTTCAATGGGTCGACTAATTGTAATGCTTCCTGCTGCAAGCGATCCGCTTGCCCCTCGATTTCCTGCAATTCACTCCCAAGGCGCTCCTTTTCCCCCACCAATCCTTGCACCTGCGACAACACCACGGCCTCATTTTGTTCCAACTGGGTGGCCTCCTTGTCCCAATGGCGCCATTGAGTTTCGGTGCGTGCCGTTGCCTCTTGAACCGTTTCGGCTAACTCCCGAACAGTTTGCAATTGGCTGTCACTAGCGGCCAATTCGGCAGCAAGTTCAGCAAGGTTGATGACTAGGGTATCGCGTTGCTGCTGAAGCGTGATGAGTTCGTTTTGTGCATTGCGAAACGCGGTATGCTGGATTTGTGTCTGCCAACGTTGACGTTCTTGCTGCCAACTCAAATATTGCCTCTCCTGCTCCGCCTGTTGCGATAATTCCTCCATTTGGCGTCCGGTCTCCCCCTGAAGGTCACCGAGTCTCGCTACATTGCTATTCACCTCATGCAGATGAAGCAAGGTTTCTCGTTTACGCACCTTGTACCGCGAGACGCCGGCTGCCTCTTCCAGTTGTTCAAGGCGCTCCCTAGGTTTTTGGGTTAGCGTAGCCTCCACCCGACCTTGACTAATGATTGCGTAACTAAACCGTCCCAGCCCACTATCCAAGAGTATATCGGTTACGTCTCTGAGCCGCACGACTCTACCATTAATAAGGTACTCCGAGTCTCCACTACGGTAGTAACGCCGTGTGATCACTAATACATCCGGCCAACTCGACATTTTTTGATCACTATTGTCAAAGTGCAGCGATACCTCAGCCAGACGGGCTGGGGATCGACCCGGTCCACCCATATACAGCAGTTCATCCCATTTTTCCGCGCGCAGTTCTCGCACTTTTTGCTCTCCTAACGCCCAGCGAATAGCATCAACTACGTTGCTTTTGCCCCCGCCGTTGGGTCCAACCAGTACCGTAATCCCCGGAGACAAGATTATTTGTGTCTCTTTGGCAAAAGACTTAAATCCGTAAATGACCACTTTCTGCAGGTGCATGGTTCCTCCCCGAGTCAGCGCATTGCGCAATCCTATAACGGCATTCAATTCGCCACCAAAGGGAAGGATTCCTGCCCAACACAAGAATTAGATTCCAGGCAGTTTTGTCGATAAATTGACAGAATATCTGTAAAGGCATTTGGCAAAAGAGGAGGAATATCATGATAAATACCGGAAGGAGGAGGCTTGATCGTGCGATGCTGACACGAATGTTGAATAGTATGGCTCAAATCATTTTGGAGGACCCTTATATCACAGCCAAAGAATTGGCACGAAGGTTGGGGTATGCTGACGAAAAGGCGGTCTATTACTGGACATTGCGCTCAAGTTATAAGGGATTAACCGGGTTCAAACGAGCCGTCCTAAGTGGCCAATATCGCATCCAAGGTACTGTAGCTCGGGAACCAAACCAGCGTTATGGAAGAGTTCCAGTGATCACTGGATTTCGCGATGGACGCGAGCCCCTGTTGTCGGGAGAAGCCATGACAGTGGTGGGTGTTCCGGCAGCCCAATGGGCTTGGCGATACCCAGGTCCGGCAGTCGGACCTTTTTTGCCAGATGATATACTGTTATTAGGCTACTGGCCGGCACCGAGCTCCACCACATGGTGTGTAGCCCAACAACAAGACACCAACCTCCACTTTATTCGTTTAATCATTGGTGTTAAGGACGACGCAAAACTCCTGGACCCCACCGCTATGAATATTGATGCCGGGTCATGGCCACGTTACACGATACACCAATTAATTCGTTCGTTTTGAGGGAAGTCATAACTGCCGCACAGACAGCACTCCTTCAAAGACATCAAATTCGACGTAATTGTGTGCTACAATGAACAGCATTAGCAGGCAACCCCCTTAAATCGCCGCGATGCCGAATGGCAAAGGGCCAACATGGGAGGAAAACGCGCATGATGTTTTGTCGTCGATGCGGTGCTGAAATTCCGGTGGACAGCGTCTATTGCCCCAGTTGCGGTAGCAAGTTAGTGCCCAACCGCTCCTTCGTTGAGGAGGACACCTTGACGCCCCCTCAGCCGGCCAGGGCCGCCATTCCAATAGGAGGAAGATTGCGG
The DNA here is from genome assembly GCA_021797515.1 of Bacillota bacterium. GTDB lineage: Bacteria > Bacillota > Sulfobacillia > Sulfobacillales > Sulfobacillaceae > Sulfobacillus_C. The sequence continues at coordinate 25,584 of JAJZZP010000067.1, forward strand.
CAGCGTTACCAAACCAGCATCCAAGGCGTTACTAATTTGAGGGTCAATGTCCAACAACAGTTGAAGCACGTCGCGGCCCAACACATCTTGGTGGGCATGGGCGGTTTGTTTGGTGTAGTAGGATTTCTTTGGGGACTGTTAGGTCACCAACGCGCATTGGATTGGCTCTTGTTTGGCCTTCTTCTGGTTCTGATCGGCATTTATTTTAAGTCTCCGTTGCCGCCTGAGAACGAGTCGCACCAAAAGGAGATGACAGATTAACGTGCGTTGTCAAAAATGCGGTCAGGACAATAGTCCCGGGTCTCTTTACTGCCGCTTTTGCGGGTCCAAGATTAAGGCGCCCGCAGTCAAGAAGTTATCAAAGCCGACTCCGGCAAAATCCAAGTCAACCCCTACCACCGGAAAAAAAGGCGCCAAGAAGAGGCGGGTTCGTTGGGGACGTGTGGCTATTTTGGCATTTGCGGTGGTAGTGTTGGCTGGCTTTGGCTTTGCTGGCTATGAATCCTATATTGCGTGGACGACCTTGCCCCCCATGACCTCATTGGTATCTTTGACCACGCAGAGCCAAGATTCCACCATCTATGATCAATACGGGCAAAAAGTGGCGACACTTCATGGCAGCGTGAATCGCATCAACGTGCCAATTTCTGCTATTTCCCCCAACATGCTGCATGCTATCGTTGCCATAGAAGATCACGGATTCTACACCAATCCGGGATTCGATCTAAAATCAATCGTGCGTGCTGCCATTGTGGATGCGGTGCATCGCTCTGCAGTACAGGGGGCTAGCACCATTACCGAACAACTAGCCAAGGACCTGTATTTAAGCCCTAAAAAGACGTTGCAGCGCAAATTGCAAGAATTCTTTATAGGCCTCGAACTGGCCCGCACCTATTCCAAACCGCAAATTTTGGACATGTACTTAAATGAGGTATATTTTGGCAACGGCGCCAGCGGGATCTACGCAGCCAGCGAGTCATATTTCGGGGAGAAACCTTCGCAACTCACGGTTGCGCAAGCCTCCATGCTGGCAGGCTTGCCGCAAGCCCCTTCGTTGTATGACCCACTGATTAATCTAAAGTTGGCCAAGGAGCGCCAATTGCAGGTGTTAAACGCACTGGCTAAGTATGGCTATCTTACCCCTAGCCAGGCGCACGCGGAGTACCTGGCACCGCTTAATTTCCATCCTCATCAGATCTCCGCATCCGGCGCCAGCTCCTTTCCTTACCCTTGGTATATACAGCACGTCATCACCTATCTGGAATCCAAAGGATTATCCTACAACACGATCACCAATGGTGGGCTAAAAATTTACACAGCCCTAGACCCCACCGTCTACAATATTGCGCAAAAAGCAGTGACCTATTGGATGAATTATCACTTTGGCAATAACCAGAACCTGCAGGCAGCGGTGGTAGTGGAAAACCCACACAACGGATACATTGAAGCGGTTATCGGCGCCCGACAGTACACCCCATTCGGAGAAGACCTGGCCATCTCTCCCACGGCACTTCGATCGAGCGGTTCATCTATTAAACCCTTGATGGAATATACTGCAGCGCTGGTGAAAGGTTATACTCCGATGACACCAATTCAGGACGTTCCGATTTTCCATGTTAATGGGCACTGGTGGCCACATAACGACGACCATGTCTATCACGGCTGGGTGGACCTGCAAGATGCGCTTGCCATTTCGGACAACGATGTCGCGGTCCACTTGTTGCACGACATTGGCATTCATTACGGCTTCAATTTTGCGACCCAGAAATTTGGCTTAAAACTCCCGGCCATAGATGCCAACTATCTCGGTATGGCTATCGGAGGCTTTAAACAAGGCGGCGTTAATGCTTATGAAATGACCCAGGCATATGCCACCTTTCCAAATGGCGGGGTCAGAATGAAGCCAATTTGGGTGACCAAGATCGTCAATCAAGATGGGGCCGTTATTTTCCAAGACAATCCTCAAGGGCAAGCGGAATTCAGTCCCCAAGTGGCTTATGTGATGGACCACATGTTAGAAAAGGTGTTTGATCCCAACCCCATTCCCGCGATAGTCGGCGGTGGCGCCCCCGGCGCCACGGCCACTGGGTATGATTTGGGCATTGGACGTCCAGCGGCAGGAAAGACCGGGACCAACAATGGTGAAGCAGACGCTTGGTTTTTGGGTTACGAACCGCAATTAACGGTCGGGGTTTGGGAGGGCAATGTACATGGTGAATATCCCCAACCTCCGACTTTGCAAGGAATCTATCCTTACGGGGACGTAGGCGCTGGCCCCATTTGGCAAACCATCATGGAGCAAGTCAACAAAGCGGAAAACATCCCGGTTGAGCACTTTGCCCGGCCTCCAGGAGTGGTCTACGTACCCAATGTCAGCGCCACCTCGGGATTGATCGCCAGTCAGTATACCCCCTCGCGCGATATTGAAGGCGCTTGGTTTGTTCAAGGCACCCAACCTACGTCGGTCGGCCAATCCCATTTCCCCTTAAAAGTCGTTGCGTCTAATCCCAATCTGTTGTGGCAGCCCGGATGCGGGCCATTTGTCACCTCAGTTTTCCTCAAAAAAGAACCAGATTGGAAACCGGGAGCGCCCTTGCCCGCCGACCACATTTATTGGCCCCCGACGCAGTCATGCTCCCCAAAGACGCCTCCCAGCAGTTCGTCGTCTACTCCCCCGAGCACCAGTTCCCCGTCTTCACCCTCGCCCTCGCCCTCGGCGTCGGCGTCGGCGTCGACCTCGCCCAGCGGGTCAGGAACCCCGATACCACCAGTGGTTCCGACGTCGCCGTCGAACACCCCGAAGAGCACCCCATCCTCTTCGACATGAGTCGACCGGCAGGCTCCAATAGTGAATAGGTGCCTGCCGGCTGCTGCTCACTGGTTAAATATTGGTGCTAGGTCTCGCGCCACTTCTTCGGGGTAACTAGTAGTAAATGGTTCATCATACAATTGTCTAATGGCCGACACGTCGGCGGAATGAAGAAGGGGATTAAACATGCCGCGAAAAGACAGCCGGGCATGCACCCAAGTGTCATCCACTTCCGCAGATCCGGGGAAAAACGCCAGATTAAAGCTATAGATGTGTCGTTTCTCCATATAGTGGAAGATGTGCTGCAACCCTAATGCAAAATCGCTCAAATCCGTCGCCGTGAGGTCTAAAATCGAATATCGTCCAGGAAAAATCGCTTCCACATCAGCAATAAAACTTTGAGGTACAAAGGGCATCAACCACTCGGTGTTGCCGACGGCTCCCAAGTAACGCTCACCGCGTCTACGCTCCTCGGTAATCAAATCATCCCAAAAATTGCGTCCCATTTGTTCCCGATATCTTTTTGCCGCTTCAATTTCCGCCCCCAAAAAATTTCCCGGGTGATCGGTAGCATAGATTTGCAAATGGGGGTGAAGCAAGCTCGCTCCAGCCATGGGGAAATAGTTCCACGAGATAAGACCATATCCCATGTGCTGTTCCACTTGATTCACAGCCCGGAAATAGTCAATAGAAGAGGCCAAGGCATCTTGGAGTCGTTCTGGGGTCAATTCGGCAACCGGAACCAAATGCGCCTTAGTCATCACCGTTACCGCACTATGGGTGTCATAGGGTGATAGATTTGGAAATACAATCGCTTCGCCTTGATGAAACCTCCCCTGAGGATTAATATTTCGGGGGAATTTTGGCGTGACTTGTTCTACCAAATCCGGACAAAACGGGCATGGGCCTCGCGACAGGGACAGCCGAGACAACTCCTCCAAATCTATCTCAGGAAAGTGCACGCCGGCAAAATGCGCTATTCGCCCGCTCAAGCCAGTGAGCGGATCTCGGCGAATTTCGCTCTCGATGCTCGTCTGCTGATAGTTCTTGCGAGGATCCAAATAATGGGTCGTACGTGTTATGCGTTCAAATTCCATGATCATTCTCCCTCGTGCGAATACTTTGTCACCTCATGGCATGCGAGATCGCCCCTGCATCCCAAGAGACATAGGAACCAATCTTACCTAACAGCCTTGTGTTCCTTATCAATTTAACACAAAACGCCGAAAGCGCCTCGGTCAATTGCCCCAGGCGCCTTCGGCTTTAAAAGAGTAATAGCAATTAATAAGTACACTTGACACATGTTGTCAGGTTATCAAGCCCGAGATCAACCGCCAGTGTGGCATCCGCCCGTCGTGATCCGTATTTCGCACCCTGATCCAGAGGTAGACGCCAAACTTTTCTGGCTCACCTGACGGTACGGCCGCTAGCCGCCGTGGTTCCTTTAACGACCGGAAACCGAGGGCGCGTTATCAGATAACTGTTTTAACGCTGCCTTGGCACTGAGTTGTTCGGCCTCTTTTTTACTTTTTCCGGTAGCCCGGGCCAATGGCACTCCAGCCACTGAGACCTCGACTTCAAAGGTCTTGGCATGGTCTGGACCATAGGACCCGACAACTTCGTATACCGGTTCTTCTCCGCGACGGCGCAACCATTCGTTCAGTGCTGTCTTGTGGTCCCGACCGGCTTCTCTGCCCTCAACCCCACGCAGCGCAAACCCCAGCACATTAAGCACAAATTCACGGGAAATATCCAGTCCGCCATCCAGGTATACTGCTCCAATCACAGCTTCCATGGCATCAGCTAGCAGAGAATGTTTTTGACGTCCTCCACTACGTTCTTCTCCTCGCCCTAGGAGTAACCGCAGTCCCAAATCCAGTCGTAGTGCCGCCTCAGCCAGAGTTGGTTCACACACGATGGCGGCACGGCCCTGACTTAGTTGTCCTTCGCTCCAGGAAGGGTTATGTTCAAATAACCACTCGGTAACCACCAATTGCAACACCGAATCGCCTAGAAACTCGAGACGCTCGTTATGGGCTTCCTTCCGCACCCCTTCGTTGGCATATGACGAGTGCGTCAAAGCTTGGCGCAACAACGCGGCGCTTTTCACCCAGGTTTCCAGGTTAGCGTCAATCATGAAGAGAAGTCCTCCACGATAAGACACGCGTTTTGTCCGCCAAATCCAAACGCATTAGACATCACACGGTGTACCGGATGCGGTCTCGGTTCATTGGGCACGTAATCCAAATCGCATCCGTCTCCGGGAGTTTCCAGGTTTAGCGTCGGCGGTAACGTTTGATGCTGGATGGCCAAAATTGAGGCTATCAATTCCACCGCTCCGGCTGCGCCTAACAAATGCCCTGTAGCGGACTTGGTGGAAGACACCGCCAGGCGGTACGCATGTTCCCCAAAAACTTTTTTTATCGCTAGGGTTTCCGCCAAATCCCCTTTTGGCGTCGAGGTTCCGTGGGCATTGATGTAATCAATAGCCTCCGGCTGCAGCCCAGCATCGCGCAGTGCACGCTGCATGGCCAGTACCGCTCCTGCACCTTCCGGCTCAGGTTCTACCATGTGATATGCGTCGGCCGAACGACCATAGCCGATGACCTCAGCTAAAATAGTTGCACCACGTGCTCTGGCATGCGTCAAACTCTCAAACACCAAAAGTCCTCCGCCTTCCCCCATCACAAATCCGTCACGTCCTTGGTCAAAGGGTCGGCTAGCGGTAATCGGATCGTCATTTCGAGTGGATAACGCTTTCATCGCACAAAACCCGGCAAACGCTATCGGCAAAATCACTGCTTCAGAGCCACCTGTCAGCATGACGTCGGCCTCTCCGTGTTGAATTGTGCGCAAGGCGTCTCCCAAAGCATTGCCTGACGAGGCACAGGCGGTTACCAAGGTCACGTTGGGCCCCCTAAGATTAAACCGCATCGCAATTTGGCCGCCTGCCATGTTGGCAATCATTTTAGGGATTAAAAACGGACTCACTCGGCTCGGACCCCGTTCGCGCAAGATATCATATTGCCCAGTCAAGGTGGTCAGTCCCCCAATGCCGGTACCAAATGCGACTCCAGTGCGTTCGGAGTCCATAGTGGTCAATCCAGCATTTTCAACGGCATCTTGGGCAGCTGCCACCGCGAACTGAACGAATCGATCCGCATGCCGCACGTCCTTGCGGTCAAAGTACCGCAATGGGTCGAAGTCTCCTATTTCCGCTGCAATACGACTCGGAAAATCTGTCGCATCAAAGCATTGAACCAAACCTACTCCGCTCGGGCCTTCGGTAATGCCGCGCCAGAATTCCTTCAGTCCGTGCCCTACTGGAGACACCACGCCCATGCCTGTAACCACGACGCGTTCCACGGGCGGCTCCCCCCTTTAACTCATATTCACCTCGTGACCCGGCTGGCGCCGAGCATTAGATCATTACGCATTCTCCCGGATATACTCTACGGCGTCATTCACGGTGCTAATTTTTTCCGCTTCATCATCGGGAATTTCCAATCCAAACTCTTCTTCCAATGCCATAATCAGCTCTACAATATCCAGCGAGTCGGCGCCCAGATCATCAATGAAAGACGCTTCCGGTGTGACCTCTTCTTCATCCACTCCAAGTTGATCCACGATAATCTCTTTTACTTTATCAAACACCTGTTCTTTGTTTGCCACAAACTACACCTCCACCAGAATTAGTCCATCATGAGCCCGCCGTCAATCACTAGGGTTTGGCCAGTAATGTAATCGGCTCCAATCAAAAACCATACTGCATCCGCAATTTCGCGTGGTTCTGCCATACGTCCTAAAGGCACTTGCGCCAACAATCCTTCATAAGCTGATCGGGTCATACCTTCGGTCAATTCCGTTTTAACAAGTCCCGGTGCTACCACGTTGACCGTGATGTTGCGCGAGGCCACTTCTCGGGCCAAGGCCTTGGAAAAGCCTATCATCCCAGCCTTGGACGCAGCATAATTAGTTTGTCCCGGATTACCCATCATCCCCGCGATGGATGAAATGTTGACTATGCGACCATAACGCTGCTTCACCATGGTGCGCAATGACGCTCGAGTGCACGCAAAAGTTCCTGTCAAATTGGTAGCTAAGACCGTATCCCAATCCTCTGGACGCATCCGCAGTAACAAATTGTCTCGAGTAATTCCCGCGTTATTGACTAAGATATCAATTCGATGCCAGTGATCCAGTACTTGATCAACTAGATGTTGCGATTCAGCCACTGAGCTCACATCGCCAGGGCACAGCAAAAACTCTCCACCCAGTTGTTCTATGGCTTGACCCACCTGTTGCGCCGCGCTTTGATTGCCGCGGTAGTTAATGGCTACCCGAATTCCTTCGGATGCCAATTTCAGGGCAATCGCTCTGCCAATGCCCCGAGAGCCCCCGGTGATTAAAGCCACTCGCGATCCGTCAACTTCCACTACACCACCTCGAAACGGTCACCTGTTGCGTTGTTACGCGTCTAGGGCCCCAATTCGTTGCTATTATAGCTTCCACCCTAAACCAGTTCAAGGGCTCGAGCCAAACCATCGGGATCTTCTATGTTAACAACTCGCTGGTGACGATTTATTTTTTTTACCAAACTCGATAAGCTGCGGCCAGGACCGAGTTCTAACAAACCATCCAGACCATAACTCAAAGCCCTCTCTACGGTGTGCTCGAATAGCACCGGATGCGATACTTGCCGTATCAGCCGTGGCACGATATCCTCCGCAATCATACAAGGCGCGGTATCGACATTGGCCAAAACCGGAAACGCTGCCTGTCCGAGGTGAACCTCGGACAGGGCCGCCGAAAGCACCTCACCGGCGGGTTTTAGCAAGCGGCAATGAAAAGGGGCGCTCACGGCTAAGCGCACGGTACGTGCGCCAAGCTTGCGCGCTATATCTTCCACGATGTCTAAGCCCGGGTTTAAACCCGAAACCACGGTCTGACCCGGAGCATTATAGTTAGCAGTCTCCACTAAACCCACCAGCGAAGCTTCCCGGCACAATTTTTCCACTTGATCCGATTTCAGGCCTAAAATCGCAACCATGCCCCCCTCGCCTTTGGGCACCGCTTCCTGCATGGCACGGCCCCGAATTTTGGTCAGCCGCACCCCGTCGGCCAATGTCAAAACACCAGAGGCAACATAAGCAGAATATTCTCCCAAAGACAACCCAAATCCTAACACAGGGCGAAAATCCGGGCGATATTCCTTAAAAGTGCGCCAAATCGCCACGCTCAAGGCCAATATTGCCGGTTGTTGGACCTCCGTATCGCGCAACCGCTCTTCAGGGCCCTCTAGAATCACCGTGCTAAGATTGTAGCCAATCGCATCATCGGCTTCTTCGAACGTCTGTCGCATAACGCTTGATGACGCCACTAATGCCTGTCCCATTCCAACAAACTGCGACCCCTGCCCTGGAAACATCACGCCCCATCCGGACAAGTGCTTCACTCCCATCTCTCGTTGTTCCTAGTGTATTCATCTGTCATCTTGGTTCCACTGTACCACCTCGGTAGCGTCTAAAGGACATAAAATTGCCCCAAAGGCTCCGGGACCGGCATGAGCCCCAATCACCGGACCAGCTTCTTCCCGCAATTCATCAACAATATGGTAGTTTTGTGACAATGCCTGGGACAACTGGTCCAATTCCGGCACTGGAGTAGTGCTAGCTACCGCGAGCAAACAATCGCTACCTTCCACGATTCGTTCCCCAAACAACTGTATCATAGCCGGAATAATATGGCGCACACCGCGCACTTTTTTGGCCGCCTTAATGATCCCATGGTCTACTTCCAAGATGGGTTTCATGTCCAGCATAGTCCCAATCAACCGGGCAGCTTGCCCGATGCGCCCGCCCCGCGCCAAATACTCCAACGTCACTGGCGCAAACAGCAACTGAATTTTTGGCACCAATGCCTTAACCTCGCGCACAATTTGCTCCTGAGTTGCCCCCCGTTTGGCACGACGGGCTGCCCACCACACCAAGAGGCCGCAGCCGACACTGGCATTCTGACTGTCAATCACAGCTATGTCCCCATTTACCAAACGCGCACCAGCCTGCGCTGCCCGCACGGTAAAACTCAAGCCCCCGCTTAGGTGGATCGAGACAATGGCATCGACGCCGTCTCGGTCCAGAAGTTCTCGATACACCGTGGCAAACGCCCCCGGTGCAGGTGCCGCCGTACGAACGGGTTCTCGGGTATGGGTCAGTTGGTCCATGAATTGGGTGGGTGTTAACTCGATCCGATCCAGGTAATAGGTTTCCCCAATAGCCACACTTAAGGGAACCGTTGCGATCTGATACTGGGTCAACAACGCCTGGTCCAAGTCCGCTGTGGAGTCGGTGACAATGGCCACACTCATACTAATGTCCCCAACGAATGACGTTGGCACCCCAGGTGAGTCCAGCTCCAAAGGCAACCAGCACAATCACATCCCCGCGGTGTACCCGCCCTTGAAGGCGCGCCTCGTCGAGCGCCAAGGGAATGGTTCCCACCGAGGTATTTCCATAGCGTTCGATGTTGATAACCACCCGATCCGGGTCCAAGTTAAAGCGCCGTACCGCCGCGTCAATAATGCGCAAGTTCGCTTGGTGAGGCACTAAAAGATCCATATCATCCAATGTCATGCCTACCTTGGCTAAAGCTTTTTCCACTGCTTCCGGCATCGCTTTAACCGCAAAACGAAACGTTTCATTCCCGTTCATCTTCAGAAAATGCAGGCGCTCTTGAACCGTCGCGGCGCTGGCCGGCAAACGTGAGCCGCCCGCAGGCAGCGCCAACAAGTCACCCCCGCGTCCATCGGCGCGCAAGTAGGATCCCAAAATGCCAAATTCCGTGGCATCTTGTTCCTCCAGCACCAACGCGCCTGCTGCGTCACCAAACAACACGGCTGTGGTCCGGTCCTGATAGTCGGTTATGCTGCTCAACTTATCTGCTCCCACTACCAAAATGCGGTGGAAATTTCCGCTCTGAATCATGGCGGAAGCCATTTCGATGGCGTAAATCAGTCCAGTACATCCAGCTTGCAGGTCCACTCCGGCAACCGGCTGATCGCACAGACGCGTCTCTAAACGGGCAGCAGTGGAAGGAAATAGGGTGTCTGGAGTGTTGGTCGCAACAATTATAAAGTCAAGGTCATCTCCCTCGATCCCTGCTTCTTGCAATGCAATGCGACTGGCCTTTTCAGCCATGTCACTTGTGGTCTCTTCAGGATCTGCAATGTGCCGCTCCTTGATTCCGGTTCGTGTAACAATCCATTCGTCGTTGGTATCCACCAGGCGTTCTAGATCGTGGTTGTTCAACACTTTTGGGGGCGCGTAGGTCCCCAGCCCTTTGACTACCGCGCGTTTTGTCATCCGTTAGTCTCCTCCCCCACAACCCGCTCTTTAATTCTTTGTTGACTACCAGAGACCCCAAATTGGTGAGCCATGGTGATTGCAATACGAAACGCCTTGGCTTCACTAGCCCCATGACACTTGTAAATGGGTTGGTCCAATCCCAAAAGAGGCGCCCCCCCATATTCTTGATAATCTAGTAATGTTCTTAGATCATTGAGGCCCGACTTTAAAAACAATGCTGCCAATTTGGTGGTCCAATTGCGCAGCATGACACGACGCAATTGGGACATAATATCCCGTGCTACTCCCTCCGTCAGCTTCAATGCAATATTTCCCGAAAACCCATCACAGACCACGACATCGGCTTTACCCTGCAAGAGTTCGCGGGCCTCAAGATTACCAACGAAATTTAACGAAGTCGACTTGAGCCACTGATGCGCTTCACGGATTAGCGGGGGCCCTTTGCCCGCCTCTTCTCCCACGTTAAGCAATGCTATTCTGGGCCTAGCCATTCCAAACACCTCCTGGCAATACACCGAGCCCATTAAAGCATATTGCACCAGTTGTGACGGTTTCGGATCCAAGTTCGCACCAACATCCAGGAGCATGACACCCCATCCCTGCAACACAGGTAAAATGGCCGTTAGCGCCGGTCGTTCAATGCCTGGCATTCGGCCCAGACTAAGCAAACCTGCGGTCATTAACGCCCCGGTATTTCCCGCGGAAATTCCCGCTACCGCCTCACCTCCGGCCACTAGTTTAATCATGTGCACCATGGACGAATCCCGTTTTGCTTTGACTGCCGCCACCGGACGATCGTCCATGGTGATCACTTGCGAGGACGGAAACACGGTAATGCGTTCTGGCAAAGGGGTTAACACGCGGTGAATGGCGGCCGGTTCCCCGACCAATATGACTTCCAATGATTGTTGTTCTTGAATCGCTACTACGGCTCCTTTTACCGGTGCATCAGGGGCATGATCGCCCCCCATGGCATCGACGGCAATTTTCAAAACCTGCTGCCTCCTTTTGCGGCGGTTAACGCCGCTACCGCAAATACCACAAATTTAGCCCGAAATACCGTCTCTTGCCGTACCTGACTCTCAACCAGCACTACCCATCGGGGACCAGTTTTGCGAATCACCTCAGCGTAAGCACTAATTTGTTCACCTGCCATCACTGGTTGCTTGAATTTAGCATTGACCAGCCCCGTGAGCACCACATCACCATCAACTACCGCAATAGCTAGGGAATCCGCTTGAGCAAAAATGTAATGTCCACGCAAAACCCCGGTGTGGGCAAAAGCCATTGCAGCGTCGGTATCCAGAACCGACCGACCGCTGTGCCCGATGTTTAAATCCACCAATTCGCCCACCATTTCCTGGCGATGCATTGCCCTGACCTGATTTACACTCCGCCTGGCCAGATTTTCTGATCGCAATCGCATTTCTGGAATCCCCAGATGCATCCGATCCAGTCTTATCGTAGGCACACTCACGCCAAAATGCTCCGCCAACTCTTCGTCGGTTTGCAGCGGGTTTTGGCCGAGCAATTCTCGCAGTTGGCGTTGTCGTTCAATTTTGCTTACCCGCAACGATAACCAAGCACCCCCTCTTTTATTACTATATGTTAATACTCGGTGATAACATTAATGCAAAAAAATTCCATGGATAAACCATGGAATTTTATGCATCGTGCTTGACCACAATCCGCCCGTCATAAAAGCCGCAATGCGGACACACATGATGTGGCATACGATCCCCATGACACCTGGGGCACTCAACCCACTGCGGAGCTGTTAACTTCCATGTCGACCGCCGCGTGCGGGTCCGAGACTTGGGTGACTTCCGTTTCGGTACTGCCATCAAGCATTCCTCCTAAAACCTTTTAGTCCTTTTCCTGTCGCGCAGTGGGGTGGGACTCCGCCCATTCTCTTAAGGGTCCCCACCGATCATCTGCAGGCGTGATGCAGTCACATGGATGAAGATTTAAGTTGGCCCCACATTGGGGGCAAAGTCCGCGGCAATCTGCCGAGCATACAGGCGCCATTGGTACACTTACCGCAACTGCGTCAGCCACTAAGACGTCTAAACCAATTTTGTCTCCAAGAAATCGATGGTAATCCAAGGAAGGATCGTCGGGTCCAGCCTCTTCATGAAATTCCTCGAAAATTTCAAATGGTATCTCTAACACGAACGCTTCCAAACACCGAGAACAAATGGCTTGTACCTTTACTGTTCCTTCGCATTCTACCAACAATTCGTGCCCGGTGTTGCGCACCTTAACATCCAACGACAGTGGAGACAAAAAAGGAAAGTCCAAACGCTGTTGAGCGTCTTCGAAATCCCTACTCTCAATATGCAGGGCTTCTTCTCGTCCCGCCCATTTTTTGACGTCCGAGACCCGTATCTCCATCATTCCACCTCGCAAAACTGTTGGTATTATACTGATTGCGGTTCGTCGTTGTCAACCAACTGTCTATAGTTTTCCGCGTCGCATAGCGCCCACTACAACCCACAGTCCTATTGCCAAAGTAGCGATAAAAGCATATTCACCCAGAGGAAAATGCGTCAAGGCGTCTAGTTGATCGCGGTGCACCACTAATCCGGTACCCACAACAAGTGCTGCCAAAAGAAACGTTAAAGCCAAACGGTTGATCAATCGCTCCCAGTGTTGCAATACTTTATCCAAATTCTTGTGTTCAAGGACGATGCGGAACTCCCCTTGGCTTAGCGTGCTTAATGCCCGGTCCACTTGACTTGGCAGCCGGGAAGCCACCTCTGCCCACTCCATAACGGTCTCCGCAGCATCTGGCGCCCACCATCCTGGTGCAATCCGCTGCCACAACAGTTCAAGCGCATGCGGCTTCCCTAGATTAACCAATGAAGCGTGGGGATCTAGCCTGCGCACCACGCCATCCACCGTCACCGCAGTTTTGGCCAACAATGTATACTCGGGGGGAATCCGAATTTGATAGGTTTGGGCTAGTGCTAAAATGTCTGACAGCGCCTGGCCCAAGTTGAACTGCTCTAATTCAACTTCGTAATATCGCCGGCGCAACCGATCCACGTCCTGCAACAAAGCGTGACGGTCAACCTGCCCCTCGATTACACCTAGTGCTAAAAGAGATTCAACCACTCGGGAAGACTTTCCAAACGACAGCCCGATTATCAAATCCACCGATTTTTTTCGCATGTCAGGAGTAAAATTACCCACTAGCCCCCAGTCAAGAAATATCACTTGGCCGCGGTCATTTACGTGAATATTCCCGGGATGGGGATCAGCATGAAAAAATCCTTTGACAAATATCTGATAGTATAAAGCACCCACAAATTTTTCTGCCAATTGACTCGGCGCTAACCGGGAGGATTTCCATTCATTGATCTTGGTTCCTGTGACCTCCTCCAACACCAGTACTTCAGGCCGTGTCCATTCCCAAAGCACTTGAGGAATTCTCATGCCCCGCTGCCCGTCATACTGCTTGAAAGCACGTTCAGTATAATGGGCCTCAACGCTAAAATCGCGTTCCTGCCTAAGTGTGCGCGATAGTTCAGCAACCAATGTTGAGACTTGGTATTGACGCGCCCATTCGGTGCGCCTTTCAGCTAATTCTCCCAAACGTTTTAAAATGGCCAAATCCGATTCCGTCTGTTCTACGACATGCGGACGACGTACTTTAATAACCACCGCTTGCCCCGTCAATAGGCGGCCTTGATGGACTTGGCCTAAGGACGCAGCTGCCAATGGCTCAGGATTAATATACAGCAACACGTCAGCCATGGGCCGTCCCCAAGCGGTTTCCAGCGTTTGCACTAAAACGTCGAACCCGAACGGCGGTACGTCACTCTGTAATTTTTCCAGCGCCTTCACCAAGCGCAACGGCAAGATATCGCTGCGCAAGGAGGCCAATTGCCCCAATTTCACGAACGTCGGCCCCATGGCTGCAAGTACCAAACCTAATCGTTCAGCCCAATTAGCATCGTCTTCGGGAACGCGGGCTCTCAGCCACCGCTGTTTTATCGACAAGTGCCGGGAAAGACCTAGACTGTCCATGACCATTACAAATCCATGCTGAGCTAAGATACTGGCAATCTCGCGGTAACGGCGCCAGCCGGCGGCTCGGGACCATGCAACTCTCATCGCCCTACGTTCTCGTAAGTCCCATAGACTAGCGGTTTGCCATCTTGCACCATAATCCGGCCCTTAGCAATGACTGTGTCCACCATGTCACCTTTAATCACAAGCACATTAGCTATCATTCCAGGGGCTATCTCACCAACCAAAGGCAATTTTAGAATATGGGCCGGAGTACTGGTTGCCGGGGCCAAGGCTTCCTCCCACGGCACTCCATTTTTAACCAGTGCCAATACGGCTTGCCATAAGGTATCAGCCGATCCCATCTCCATCCGGACCAAGTGACCCCGAGCATCAAATGTCGGCGCCGATCCTTCCGCATCGGAACTAAAGCTTATGTGATCCCATGGCACGCCCTGCTCACGCAAATAACACGCAGCGGCAGACGGTGCCACGGCGTCAGGATCATCGTCCACCGGCCCAATTCCGGTGGTAATGTCGAGCCATCCACCCCGCCTGCCTAAACCTACCGCATCGTGCAGTAATTCTCGATCCCGGTTCAAATGGGTAGGAACAAAAGTGTCAGGTGGCAAATCCGCTATTTCCAACACCTGATACACAGGGCCAAGCCGACGCGGACCGTTTCCCATATGGAGGTGAAGTATTCCCGCTTTACCGGCTAAAATACCGCCGACGCGTGCCTCAGAGGCTAATTCGGCCAGCACCCGATCACTGGGATGACTGCCTCTGTGGTCGCTCACCGCTATTTCCCCGATGCCCAACACCTTGTCGATGAGAATAATGTCGTTTCGCGGGTTATCCGTTATAGTTCGGGTCGGAACTTCGTAAGCTCCGGTGTAGATATATGTGGTAAGGCCCTCGGCCTCAAGCCCGCGGGCAGCGGCTAAAAGTCCAGATACACTCCGAGTCGTACCATCCGTTCCCAAGACACCTACCACCGTCGTAATCCCTGCCCGTGTCAATTGGGTTAATCGAATTTCCGGCGTACGGAACTGTGGGCCGCCCTCACCACCACCTCCAGCAATGTGGACATGCTGATCCACCAATCCCGGCATTATCAAGGCGTCTTGAACAGACACTACCTGCCCTAGGCACCACGGAGGCAATTCCAGATGATCGCCAATGGCGGCAATCCGTTCTCCGATAATCAAAACGTCTTGCCGCCCGAGATCCTTTGGTGCATACACGGTGCCCCCTCGCACTAAGAGAGCCTCTATCATCATTCTTGTTTGCCACTTCCCTTTTCACCGCGGCCTAAAACCAACTCGATTTTTTTGGCGATTTCCTCGCTTTGTTGAATCACGCTACGTAGCTTTTTTAGATTGGCTTCAAGTTCCTGGCTCAATTCATATTGGGCTTGCGTCAGGACCTGGGCAACCGTCTGGCTCTGACTATTGCTGTCACTGGTTTTGGATTTCACCTGTGCTTTCTTGGATTTGTTGCTATTAATACCCGAAGCACTACTCTGGTTATTGTTGCTACTGCCTTGTCCGGAATTCTGATTACCGCTAGACGAGTTTTGATTCGCGCCGCTTCCTTGATTTTGGCTCATCGACGCCAGTTCCTGCCGCACCATCTGCCGCAGTTGTTCAGGATCTGGGCTTCCACTATCCCCATTGCCGTTTTGCCCGGAATGTTGTGTTTTTGCTAACTCCTCCCGAATAATGTCGCGCAAACTGGTCGACGAATGCCCTCCACTAGACCCATTGGCCAATTGACACATCCTCCTTTGGCTACTGCATTAAAGGATAGTATGTCCGGGTATTGCCCAATTAACCTAAGCGTTGGCACTAGTGCCAACTTCTATGTCTTTAAGCGCCTGAGTCAGTGTTTTTACTGGATAAATGGTCATGTGGTAGCCTTTGCTCTGTGCCATATGCAGTGCTTTGGCGTAATTGGCTTGGGGGCACAAAAAGATAGTGGCGCCAGCGCGGTGGACGGTAATCACTTTTTGGGCCACCCCCCCAATTTGACTTACGGTACCATTAGGGGAAATTTCTCCAGTACCCGCCACGACACGCCCACGAGCTAAGTTCTTTCCCGTGATTTGATCATAAATTTCCAGAGCGAACATCATCCCGGCACTGGGGCCCCCAATATTTTCGGTTTTGATGGTCACCGGACGCGGAATATGCCAATCTAGCTCTTGCCCTATCAAGACACCGATGGCTGGAGCAGGGTCGCCTTTTAGGTGCATCGTCTTAATAGGGATGACTATTCGCTGGTGATGGCGTATCACGGTAAACGGAACAATCTCGCCATAAGTAAAATGTTTTTGCATCAGGGTTCGAATTTGAGTGGGTGATGTCACCTTATATCGTCCCACCGCCACGATCAAATCGCCGGCTTTGAGTTTGCCAGCCGCTGTACCTGATTTCAGTACTCCTTCGACTTGCGCGCCGGGAACCGTGGACACCGATGCATTAAGCCCTGCTAGCCGTTCTCCGGCTACTTCCGCTGAAAGCTTGCTTCCCGACATCATCGCGTAATTGAGTTGTTCATATTGACTCATATTCAATCCCCCAGTGGCGTAGCTCAGAGGCAAAATTTCCACGTTAGGGTCCAACTTTGCGCCCAAATAAAGGAGTTCATTAAGTTGTCCAATTTCCACAGCAACCATTAACAGTTTGCCCCGACCCGGCGAGTGTCCTTGGGAAACCTCCACCATTTGTGATAAGTTACCGGTTATTCCCGGAGCTTCTGCCAGATAGTTAGTGGGGATGAACCAAAGCACAACGCCCGCTACCACCAAGATCGCTATGATCCACACCAGAGCTTTTCCGACACTTCGCTTTGTCTTCATAGAGCTCTCCCTTCATTGGCGTCGGCTGTTACCGTCCCCAATAACGCTAACAGTGACGGCATAGCAGCTTCCGCAGCTTTTTCTCCAGCGGCAATTATAGTCCCAATTTGGCTAAAATGGGCATCCCGGCTTAACGTCAGATCCGGTTCAATTACGATGTCAGCATCCAGTTGCTGATACTGACGGAGTTGGCGAGCCATTATGTCAAAGGTTTGGAAAAGGACATCAAACATCGACCCCACTTTAGTCGCCAGTTCGACACCCACATCCACGGCTACCAAAACGTTTCCCGGCCATTGCCGCGCAATGTCTACTGGCACTCGGTTCAATACGCCACCGTCGACCAGTACCCTGCCCTCACGAATCACCGGGCTGAAGATGCCGGGTATCGATACGGTAGCCCGCACTCCTCGTGCTAAACTGCCGGAATCAATCACCACCGGAGTTGCCGACTCGATGTCGACGGCTACCACTTTGAGTGGTGGCTGACATTCTTCAAAACGACGCCCCCGAGTAAGCAAACTCAACAATCCCTCGAGTTTCCGTCCCGCAACTACGCCCATTTTTGACAAGGAAAAGTCGAGCCAATCACTGCGCCGAATGCCAAGCGCTACTTCCTCCAACATAAGCCCGGTATATCCGGTGCAATAAAGTGCACCAACCAGGCCGCCCATGCTGGAACCGGCAATTCCCCGAATAGGGATTTGGTAGCGGTCCAAAACTTTCAGCACGCCAATATGCGCTAGTCCCCTGGCTCCACCGGAGGACAAAGCCAAAGTCACCCCTGGTTGCGACATCTTTTTTCGTCCCTTTCAGTCTATGAACAATAGTCATGCCTTGATGTCCCCAATCATAGCTTGACACGGCATCTATTGCATATTTTCCAGTAACCTCTTAAAACGGGGGCAGTCATGAAAACTCTTTACCGCCAATTACTACTGTGGAGCATCCTTGTGTGGAGTATTGCTATACTATACACCGCAGGGCCACAAATCCCGAACCTTTGGCCCGTCGTTGTGCAGTACTGGTGGAGCTGTATTGTACCTTTGGTGTTCCCTAGTCTGCTGACAGTAGAAATTATGATTCAACTGATACCCGTCACCACGGGTCTTCAAGCCTGGATGCGATCTTTAGCGTCTTTTCCATTAGTCGGTGCCATGCGTCGATGCGATCACGCCGCCAGCAAATCTTTCTCGCCAAAGTTCTACGAAGATTTAGTGTGGTCCAACTGTTACAACCCCCTTCTTTTTACTCCGATGATCCGAGGAATTCTTCTTGATATCTGCCTTTTGGTGGCTGCATGGCTCACCATTGCCATCCGTGGCGGATCCCACCGTCCCGCCCGCTGCACTCCCATCGGCCGCGTCAGGTGGCGTTCGGCTGCTCTGGACGCGATGAATTGGGCCACCATACTATTGGCGGAGATCATGGTCTCCCGCATCGCCAGATTGCCTTCTTGGCATTGGCTCTATCAGGTTTTAGTCGACCCATTCCCCTCGCCCTCGTCCCAGCCGTTATTGGACGTCTTTATGCTGACCACCAATGGCGTCATCATGTTAGTGCCGCTGCTGCTGTATGCGGCGCGGCTGCATTTTTCATGGCAACGAATTGCCATGGACCGCCTTATCCAGGCGGGCTGGGCCACTATGGTATATTGGGTCCTGATCTCATTCTTGACGCAATTCCATCCGATTGTTTTTTACATCGTTCATGACTTGCGTTAGCTCAGTTTCTAGTCTCGCCAAAATCTCGTCTGCATAAGCCCGCGCCCCCTGGTGAATTTCCCTAGCAGTCTGACGAGCTTGTTCGGTGAGTTCCTGGGCTCGCTCCCGGGCTTTGGCAACGACTTCTGACCCCTCAGCTTGACGGGCAATTTCTTTTTGGGCGTCTTCCTTAAGTGACTGCGCTTGGTCCATCGCTTCCTTCAAGATGCGATCTCGTTCCGCTACTATCCACTGGGCTTGCCGCACTTCTTCCGGCAACACATGTTGCACCTGGGCCACCAGAGTAGCCAACTCATTGGCGTCAATCAATATTCTTCCGGTCCAGGGCAAGCGATGGGCGTGTCCGATTAAATCGTCAATTCGATCTAACAGCATCGCTAATTCCGATGCTAGTGGTTGGTTAGTCATGATGATCTCCCTCAGTTTGGGAAAATTTTTGAATTAGCGCGAATGCAACCGGTTCCGGAACCAACTCACGGATGTCGGCGCCATAACGGGCTAATTCTTTAACCAGAGTAGAACTTAAATACGCGTGATGTTCACTAGTCAACATAAAAATGGTTTCGACTCCGGGCGCCATTTTGCGGTTCATTAACGCAATTTGGAACTCATAATCGAAGTCGAGCACTGCACGCAGTCCCCGAATCACAATATCGAAGCCTTGAGCTTGAGCATACCGCACCAAGAGATCGCGGCTCTGCTCCACGGTGACCCCGGAGATATGACGGGTTGCCGCTCGTACCAACTCCACCCGTTCATCAGCAGAAAACAAAGGCGCTTTAGATGAATTGACGAATACGGTGATGCGCAGGGAATGAAACATCCGCGCCGCCCGCTCGATAACATCGAGATGGCCATTATGGATCGGATCGAACGATCCAGGATAAAGTGCATGACTATGGTTCACCGGCCGGCTCCTCCTTCGACAAATTTTGCGGAGTCTCTAGGCGATACCAGGACACCGCCGTATCGCCCCACTGTCTCCGACGATGGGGCACCAACCCTGGAATCTCAACGGTTTGCTGGGACCCAGGATGTTCGACAATCACCAACCCGCCGGGTTCCGTGATTTGTCCCAATGTCTGGATCACTTTGGGATCAAGTCCGACCTTCCATGGTGGGTCGCAAAATATTAGCGAAAACCGTTTCCCCATCTTTACTGCTTGAGCCATAAAGTGTTCTGCAGAAATTGCCTTAACCACAACCTCAGTCTCGGGGTTCAAAACAGCCAGGTTCTTTTTAATCGCCTGACGCGCCTGATAATCAGGTTCGATCAACCAGGCGCTCGCCGCCCCCCGCGATAATGCTTCCAGGGCAAGCGCCCCGGAACCGGCATAGAGGTCCAAAACTGTGGCCGATTCCACTTCGATCCCCAGCATATTGAAGAGTGCCTCACGCACCCGTTCCCCGGTTGGACGGGTCGCCAGTCCTTTGGGAGCTACCAGACGGCGCCCTCGGGCTTGTCCTCCTACGATGCGAATTGCACGTCCCTCCTGCATCTAGACCAGACCTAGATCCAATTGTCGCCAGTATACCATTGACGTGGAAGTTAGTGCATCCTAGCCAGCGCGGAAATCGTTACCGAGCGGTATCCCAAGGTTTTCAAATCCTGTAGTAGAACAGTTAACACTACCATCTCTTCTCCCGCACGGGATCCAGCCTCGGACAACGGGATAATTTCCCCGGGAGCCAGGTGTTTTACCACATTCGACATCAAGCGACTAGGGACTTGATTTGCAATGGGAGCAAATTCCGGAGTCCAAAGCACCAAATGCAAGCCACACTGAGCAGCAGCGTGCAACACTTTTGTCGAGTAGGCGCCGTAAGGAGGACGCAGCCAGTGTGGGGCATGGTGCGTGAATTGTTGAATGATACGGTTGGTCCGCGCCAAATCCGCGACGTCCTGGGATAGACTATGCTGTGCCAGATTGATGTGGCCGTAAGTATGATTGCCCAATTCCATCCCGTCTTTAACAATTAAACGGGTAAGTTTGGGATATTTTGCGGCTTGTGAACCTAATACAAAAAATGTCGCGTGGTCATGAAAGGACACCAACAACGACAAAATTTTTGCGGTCGTACGAGGACTGGGTCCGTTATCAAAAGTCAGCGCCACCACTCTTTGTTGGGTTTGTGCCAAAAGCATCACACCAAACGGGTGGGCGCCAACATCCGGACCTTTCACTAAAACAGACCATGGACTCCAGATAGCGACGACCGCCAAAACTATTGTCAATCGCCAATGGCGCAGGAAAGAACGCAGTGAAATAACCCAAAATCCGGTCACCGGGTAGTACCCCAGACGATAAGGCCAACCCCTCCAGCAATCCAAAAAATTTTCCCCAGCGGCACTTTAGTCGCCGCCAAGCCAGCTATTCCAAGCAGCATGGTGGTGGTGAGAATCATCGGACCCACCAATCCCAAAAACCCGTTAATTCGCACGGCCATCTCAATGCGATTAAACCGCCACATAAGAAACGCCCCAGTCAGTTCCATCATGGCTGACAAAAACCGAATCACGACCATCCCTCGCAAATAAATATCATTGGACATCGTTATCTCTCCCACTCGGATTTAGTGAAAATATCGACCTACCGACTCAATGATCTGCAACATCAGGTAGGTTACGCCGGCAGCCATTAGTGGCCCTACGGGAATTCCTCCCCAGACCACTATACCTACTATGGAGCCGACGATTAGGCTAATCATCAAGTAGCTGTTGTCAGCCAATAAGTGCAAACCGCGGCCGTTCAAATGCGTGGCCACAGCGCCCCCAATTACCGCTAAAATCCCTGGTACCGTCAATAACCCTTTGCCAATATCTTTAAGACTCACCTTGCCTACCGCAAATGGCACCAGCATCGCCAAGGTTAAAAACAGCAGCCCGACCTCCACCCCACGACGTTCCAGGACTGGAAACAAGAACGTCAGACGAGTAAATCGAATGACCAACAAAATGGCTGCAGCGGCAGCCACTAAATTGGAACGAGCCCAGATACCTAAAATCAACAGTGCTAACAATCCAATAGTCGCGTTGTTCAGCATGGCCGCCTCCGCTGTCCACTTTCCGACGGCAATATCTATGAAACTCGGACAACAAAAAGACCGGCCTGAAGGC
This sequence comes from Bacillota bacterium, assembly GCA_021797515.1. Taxonomy (GTDB): domain Bacteria; phylum Bacillota; class Sulfobacillia; order Sulfobacillales; family Sulfobacillaceae; genus Sulfobacillus_C. The sequence continues at coordinate 47,476 of JAJZZP010000067.1, forward strand.
GGCCGGTCTTTACGGTGAGACTTAAGTGTTACGGTAAAACCACCCGTCCGTTCCCCTAACTGGAACTGTCGACGATTGATTTATCCGGGCAGCATATGCCACGTCGCGCGCCATTCCGGACGATAACAAATGTTGTGCATGGCTTGACTGCATGATGCTTTGCGCAATATGCGTCTGGTTGGCTGAAAATGCCGTCCATGCCAGTCGTGCAGCATCGGTCCAAGCACGCTCTGGCCACTCATTAATGACTGCTCCCGCTGTTAACACATCCTCCCAAGACACCTGACCCACAGTTCCCGCACAAACCACTAGACCTTCTGATTTTTGCTCTTGTTGCCGTCTGGCCGCCGGCGCGGCGTTAAGCAAACAAGCTAAACCGACCCAGCCGGCGCCATTGACCCTGGCCACGGCCTGAGTGCCATTGGTGGTGGTCAGTATCACGGCGCGGCCCTCAACCAATTGCGATTGATAGTCAAACGGTGAATTCCCCGCATCAAACCCCGGTACTGGTTGGTTGTGACGTTCCCCCCCAAGAATCAGCGTAGGATCTTGCCGTTTATAAAGAAATGCCTCGTCCAATGACGCACAGGTCAAGACTTTGGTGGCCCCGCGGTCTAAAATAGTGGTCAGCGTGGTGGTCGCCCTTAAGGTATCAATCACCAACACGGAACGATTACCCACATCGTCCGGAACATCCTCCCAACGAAAAACAACATCAATCGACCAAATCTCCCCCTTTCACGTTAAGCGGAGATGGCCATTTGATGGGATCCAATGCCCCGCTGGTCACATAATACTGGCGCAAGGTATCTCCTCGCAATCCTACCCGCAATGCCTCCAACGCTAAAACGTCCTGAGGTTCAATATTTCCCAGGGAGACATTTGGACCAAATCGCAAAATTAATTCTTGTTGCTGGTGCTTCTTGGGCGCTTCCCACAAGACGCGGCTGGGGTCAGGCAAATGACGAACCATTTGCTCCAATTCATCTTCCAAAACTTCGCCTTGGTCGTCGTAAATCACGACTCCCTGCCCACTTTCTCGCCCTTCCACAATCACCACGTCGGATCCAGCCATCAAATCACCCGCCACTTGTTCCCACAGACGTAAATCAGGAATAGTATCACGCGGGTCTTTTTTCCCCACTTCACTCACCACTAACTCAAACCCATACAGCCGCGCCAATTGAATCGTATTATGGCGAGTTTCTGGGTCCAAATTGATAGTGCCGTCGGAAACTTCCACTCCAGTAAAACCCAATTCCCTAGCCCGGTCCAAAAACTCAATAAGGCGTCCTTGCAACAATGCCAATTCCAAGAACGTTCCCCCGGGATAAATGTGCACCCCGTATGACTTTACCAATTCGATTTTCTGCCGCAACAATCGCGTGTGGTAGAAGGCCGAAGTGCCAAAGGTCAATTTAAGATAATCAACATAGTCTGACGCCAATTCCATTAAATCGCGAGTGTCCGTAAGTCCCAGTCCTTTATCAATGACCATTGTCAACCCACGTTGCCGGGGCTTCGGAGTTCGGTCAGCGACAGGAAAATCAAGGATATCTAACCAAGCCTTGTTGTCATCATGTGCCATGGTCGTGTGCTCCTCCTCAGGTTGGAGATTTCTTAGGCACGATATTCAGGCCAGATGATGGAGGTGACGGTTAATATTTTTAGCATTGTCGCGAAAATTTGGGACAGTTTAGAGAGTGTAGTTCTTCAATTCCAGAATGGGAGGCACAATAGATGACTAAGCGGCGCGCGTCTTCGGAATCGGCGGTTGCATCGGACCGACATGGGCTCAAATTAGCAGTGTTGTGCTCGGTCCCCTTCATCATGGTTCTCGGCAACTCGATGCTGATTCCGGTGTTGCCAAAAATGATGAGTGTTATGCATTTAACCCTGTTTCAAGTGGGACTGATTATTACTATATTTTCCATTCCCGCCGGTGTTATTATACCCTTTGCCGGAGCCCTTTCGGACCATCTAGGGCGTAAAGTTATTATGGTCCCGGCGTTGGTTGTGTACGGTTTGGGGGGGCTGGGAGCCGGCATCTCCGCATGGCTGTTCCCCCATCCATATTTTTGGATTATGGCATCGCGATTATTGCAGGGTATTGGAGCCGGAGGAACCTACCAATTGGCAATGGCCGTCGCCGGAGACATGTACGAAGGAAAAAGCCGAGCAGGAGCGTTGGGTATTCTAGAGGCATCAAATGGATTGGGTAAGGTGATTTCACCGATCTCCGGGTCCGCTATCGCGCTGTTCATTTGGTTTGCGCCTTTCTTTGTTTATGGATTACTCTCTTTTCCGATTGCCGCTGCGGTGTGGTTCGTTATCAAAGAACCGAAGGACCAAAAGGCAAGAGACGGGTTTCAGCAATATTGGCATGGCCTAACCGATACCTTAAGCCAAAAAGCTGGGTCGATTGCAGCAACTTTTCTAGGTGGTGCGGTGGTGCTTTTCATTTTGTTTGGAGTCTTAAGCTACTTGGCAGATATTTTAGAAAAGACCTTTAAGTATGGGGAATTTACCCGCGGCCTGCTAATCGCTATCCCGGTATTGGCATCCGCGGTTACGTCGTATATTTCCGGCACCATGCTTCAAAAACGCCTTTCAGTGTGGTCACGGCCGATTGTGTCAGGAGGACTGGTGCTGATTGCCGTAGCAATGGCGGCGGAACCCTTTTTCGTCACCAGTATTCCCTGGCTTGCTTTAGCCATTTTGGTATTTCAAGGTATCGGTACGGGCAGTGTGCTCCCCGCGATTAATACCCTGGTAACCAGCGCCACTACTTCCAAAGAACGTGGGGTGGTGACAAGCCTTTACGGCACCGTACGCTTTTTCGGCGTAGCAATGGGCCCACCGCTGTTTGCCATGGCCATGGCCCACCGTTACTGGATATTTTGGGGGGCCTCGCTGCTTGCCACGGGGACCGGCATTGTGGCTTGGTTCTTCATCAATGAAACGTCCATGTTGCCTAAAAAGATGCGGGGTGGAGGTGGTGGACCAAACGCCGCCTTTGATGGCAAGGCGGCTCGGACGCGGCGACATAAACTCTCTTGATTCTAAGATGCGACTGACTTTGATGTCAGTCCATGTTTTTATCGGCGACAACTTCCAACTATTGCTAGAATATGTCGCATTACCATCGGCATACTAAGCACACCATTTATTACGGGAGGTGAACACAGATGGCACGTGGAAGCAGTACCGGGCAACATGCCGTAGTGCGTGAGGCGACGGCAGCCTTGGATCAATTCAAATACGAAGTGGCAAGGGATATGGGTATTCAAATACCCGAAGACAACTATTGGGGCGATATTCCTGCTAGGGAATGCGGAGCCGTAGGGGGCCACATGGTGCGCAAAATGATTGAAATGGCCGAGCAAACCTTAGCCGGGAGGACAAGCACCCGACGCACCCGATGATACCAAACCTTTCTAGGTTAAAAATTCCGTCCTCGGCCATACTAACATCACTTCATTAATGAGGAGGTGACGATACATGGCACGAGGCAGCAACACCAGCAACCGCGCAGTAGTGCAAGGCGCGCAGAAGGCGTTGGACCAGTTTAAGTACGAAGTCGCACACGAACTAGGACTCCAAGGCGTTGACGATGGCTATTGGGGTGATGTCCCGGCGCGTCAATGCGGAGCCGTAGGAGGCCACATGGTGCGCAAAATGATTGAAATGGCCGAGCAAAATCTCGCCGGCCGGAATCGGTAATTATCTCCGGGCTCCTAACGCGAACTGCACCTAATAAAAATGGACGGCTCTGCCGTCCATTTTTATTGCCGACCTAGCCAAGAATAGCAATACGGTCTAAGGCGACGAGCCCGACAAAACCAGATGCGGGATGTGACCGAACAGGTTATGCAGCGCCGCCGATGCCAAAACATCTAGTAAAGACCTACCCCAAACACTCTTTAGATCCTCAGTGCGGATCCACAAGTCGTAGGACTCTTGTGCCCATGGCTCAAAGAGCAACCCATTAGTCGCCGCTAAACTGCCCAAACCTACCCCAGCCCAATCAGGATGATGTTGCACTTGTTCTAAAATGCTTTGATGACTGTAGAACACATCGGATGGCCAAGTAATGGAATTTTGATGCCGCAGAAACAGAGAATGCGCTTCGCTTCCGGGTTCTCGAATGGCAATTTGCCGCACCGCGGAGGCTTCAGGATGACGTATCAACCCTTCATCCCAGGTCAGGTAATGCACACGGGTAACTGCCATCGGAAAATCAATGATGTTATATTGACGAGTAGACGGGTCAAATAGATGGGACCCCGCGACATGCAAGAGTCCTTGGGTAAAGGAGGCAATGGCGGTTTGGCTTGACAGCCGGAGCGGCTCTATCCAATACCCTGGCCGCTGTTCTTCGTAGAGATCACGTATCCAGGCCAGATAAGGATCGCATCCCCCAATGAGCGTAACACGTTTTGGATCCCGGGCTGACGGTAAAGGAGTCAGCACTTCGGACTCCGGATTCCAGAGCGCATCGGGCAGACGCGACGCCGCCAATAACATACTCGGAACCAAAACCGTCGCATCGTGTAATTGCGCCCACACCACCAATGTAGGAAAACTCGGTTTCGCGCCAAACCATCGCCATCGATCCTCTTGGCGACTATATTCCGGCGCGAGCGGCTTAACTAAGTCGTCCAACGATAGGTTGAAGAGGTTCGCCAACTTAATGGCCAAAGCCAGGGTTGGTAAGCGTTTGTCGTGTTCGAGCGCAATGAGTGACTGCCGGGTGATTCCCAGTTGCTGCGCCAACCGTTCTTGTGACCACCCTAAGGCATTTCGTCGGTGGGCTAACGCTTCACCCCACGTCATCCTCATTCCCCTCCTTGGGTGTTGCCCAGTGAAAATGGCACCTGGACCGGGTGGGTAATGCTGATTTCATCAAAATGCGCAGATGTTTCCGAAGGGTTCCCTGTCCATTCTAATAGCAACTCGCCATCAGCGGCACGAAAATAGTACCGCGACAGCGTCGCGCTAATCGGTTGGTGGTGACCTTCCCCGGCGATGTGCACCGGATGCGCCGGATTCTGTCCTGGCACGATAGTTCGCGGATGAACAAGAAGGTGTCCGTCGGACACGGGTATCGATCCGACATACCCCATCATAAAAGCCATCTCCGAATCGACGGGGACCGTTTGGGTTACGTGACTGGATGAGGCAATGCACCCCTGTTTGAGAAAAACCACGTGCGCGGCAAATTGCTCTGCGTCCTCCCATTGATGGGTAGAAAAAAGCAACAGTTTTTCAGGCCCTAATGTTTCTTGAAGTTTACGGTAAAGAGATAAACGATGGGGACGGTCAATTTGTGACAGTGCTTCGTCAAGCAGCAAGATAGGCTTTTCCGCCACTAAAGCCCGCAACAGTGCCGCCCGTTGCTGCTCACCCCCAGAGAGTTGATGGGGATAACGGCTAAGGAGTTCTCCCAGGTTAAGCCACTGAATCCACTGACGCCAATTGGTTACGGAACCCTTGGCAATCCAACGTACTTGGTTTCCAATAGTTCGGTGAGGTACTAAGCTGGGGTGTTGTGGAACATAAGCCACCGGCCGTTCATGAGGCAGTAACGCGTCAATGGTTTGTTTATTCCATAGAATTTTCAAAGAGGCATGGCGTTCCAACCCCGCTATCAGACGAAACAACGTGGTTTTGCCCGCTCCCGATGATCCCACTATTCCGTGCATCCCGGGGGGCAAGACAAACTCTCCCTCAATCCGGCCTACCTCCTTAACGGTCATAGCGAACATGAGAAAACCTCCAATTAAGCCATACCGGCAGTGGTAGGGACACTATGATGAGCCATAGCGCCAATCCTAGGGCTGCCGGCAATCCTTGTTCTTGCAGTTGAATCCAGATCGCCACCGGCAACGCGCTGGGATGGTACGCAACCACTACCGGGGCACCAAATGCACCAATAATCCGAGCCCAGGCCATCGCGGCCGCGATCGCAAAGCCGGCGCGAGCTAGCGGCCAGGTCACAAACCAGAAAGTTTGCCAAGGTGATTTTCCCAGCACCCAGACGTCCTCCTCCAATGAGCGAGGAATTGCCGCAAGATATCCCCAGGCAGTTAACACGAAGAATGGCAGTGATTCATAAATTTGGGCAATCACCAAGCCGGTAAACGTGTTGGCCAGGCTAATCATCGCACCTACCGAGCTCGCTGGGCCCACAACATAAGCCAAGACCAGACCCAGCACTAAAGGCGGCATTAACAAGGGAATGATGAGCAGTGTTCCCCACCAGCGACGCCATTTTGTTGCCACTAGGCGAGCCAATATCCAAGCCAATGGCATTCCTAATACGAGGTCGACAAACAGGGCAATAATTCCCGATCCTAATGTCACCTCGATAGCATTCCGTCCTGCCGAGGACCGAATCGCCTGTTCCAACGACCCGGCATGCAACAACAACACCACAACCGGAACAAATAGCACTGTTAGGGTAATCCCGCTCCAAATCCCAAGAAGTCGTCTCATGAATGTTTCAACACGCTGGGGATATCAGTTGCAGAACCAATCACTTCCGGCGGGAACACTTGGTACCCTGCCTTGCGCATAATGGCTGAACCTTCAGCACCCAGTAAAAACTTAATAAAGCCAACCGAAGCCTTGCCCGGGGTGCCTACCGTGGTTATGTCCACAGTCAATGGCTCCCCTGAAATGGTTTTGCCGTCACTTAAGGTGACCGATGCGCTACGGTAAACAGAAGATTCTCTGGGTGACGAAAAATTCATCCACGTAGGCAGTGTGATGTAATCCAAGTGTCGTTGGAGTGCCTCGGATAAAAAAGCACTGCTGGCGTCGAGTCCTCCCGATTGTAACAAGGTCAAGATACCTTCCTCGGAGTATACTTCCTTGGAATTCTCCAGCGTGCCCAGTATTTGTCCCACTGTTCCCGCAGGCAAATGGTAATGTTTAACAGCCAGTTCAACCATCATATAAAATGCCTGCCCCTGCGGGTCCGTGTTCGGATTGGTGCGTCCTAAATGAAACCCGGTCGTGGCCATTAACGTAAATAGATCTTTCAACGGACGTTTTTTGGCCCTAATGGCGTTCAATTCGGCCGCGTAACGGGACGTTGGGGAGTAGGCAACAACCAAAGGGCTTGCGGCAAAGGCAATAGCCCAATTGGTGTCCTTCGGTTCAATTACCTGGATCGGAGCGTATCCAATACTCTCGAAAACATTAGGCGCCAAAGTCTTCGACTTTATTTCCTGGGCCATGCCAAACGAACCCCCCCCTTGCCCTTGGTAGCGAAATGGGGTCGCCTTTTCGAATGCCGGTCCCACTTCCTCATTGTTCACAAACTGGAGTGATCCGGCATAGACCACATTGGCTATCTCATGTTTGGCTAAAGATACGTCCCGTACCCCATAACTTCCACATCCTGTCAGAGAAAAAGCCATGGCACCACCGACAATAACGGCCGCCGCTTTACTACCGTTCATAACGCCCCTCCGGATGTCACTATAAAGTTACAATAAGTGTAAATGATATGTTACGTAATCGCAAGAAGTGCCCTAAACATAACCGGAGATCATAGCCTAAAACTAGTCTCCCGCGGCGGGCAAGACGACCAGTTAGACACATAGCCAAAATGGCATTCCTCGATCCGAATAACCAATACGACAGCGCGGGTAATTTGACAAATATCGTCTATTCGGTTCAACTCGGACCGGATCCGTATCCTACACGTATGACAATCTTAGCCGGGTGACTAGCACGACTCGTGGACAAAAGATCAGGCAAACGGCGCCGGAAAACTCAAGGGGGGACCCCAACCTACTGACTACAACCGATGGTGGGGGACAGTTGACTCAGGTTCAGGCGCAAAACAGGGCGGCATGGTACTCACGAGCTATAAGTACAGCTACACCAATCTCACGATCAACGCTCCGATGAATCTTTGCTCTCGCGTACAAAATGCGGCCGCAGACAATGGTTAAACCCGAAAATCGATTAGCCCCCTTAATGTTAACACTAGCGATCTCTCCCTTCCGATTCCTCACGATTTAAAATTTTTTATAGGCTCTTGAGAATCGATGATACCGACCCCTCCAAGAGCACAGACTCGGGATGAGGCTCAACAGCCTACGGCCGTCGATCCTCATCCCGAGCGCAAACGGTTACACTCGGAGCGGAATCCATTGGGCCAGACCGGCAGCAACACGCGCTCGCATTTCCACCGGGGTCGATAATCCAAACGGCAATGAATGCGAACGGTGTTATACTGCTCCATCCACTGCGTGACCTTTGGATACGCTTCGGCAAAGGTGGTGAATTCCTGCAATCCTAAGCATTCGCATTCTAGTTGAGCATGCCATGACTCGATGTAGGCATTATAGTTCGGGCTATGAACCGGGGGCCTCACTCGCCCTTCTCGGGCTATCTCCCACCCAAAATGGCAGGATATTCCTGCTATGGGTAAAGATTAGGTAAACCCAACGGCCCACCGGTTGGGACTTTCTGGTGAGCGGGGAGGGCCGCTCGCCAACCTAAGGGCCCCCCCGGCCACTGACTACATATTGAGACAAACTCCCGTTATCCAAGATTCAGTGCCAAAAACTCCGTTCAAGCCCATTCACTTCGGTCCAATTGTGGCTGCAGAGCTCGATTGAGTCCCTCGGCAAGCACGTCGGCCATGTCATTAATGAGGACGTCGATTTCTTTTGGGGTGACCATCAGGTCCCCCAAACGTGGCCCCAACACCTCGTCGATAAGACCTTTTTGTTCAGGTAAGCTCATTTGCTGCAATATCTTGTAAAATTTCACATCATCGGCTAATTGCTGAGTTAGTAAAGAAATGGCCTCTTGGGCTATGCTTACCGCCTGCACCACAGTGCACACCCCAAGCGCAATAACTGGCACCCCTAGAGCGCCCTCTGTCAGTCCTTGCCGACGATTGCCCACTCCAGATCCGGGGTGAATTCCGGTATCGGCGATTTGCACACTACCGACCAGCCGATCTAAATTACGGGCTGCTAGAGCATCAATCGCTATGACTAAGTCGGGATGAACCTCATTGACAATACCGCGAATGATGTCCAAAGTTTCGATTCCGGTAGTACCCAACACGCCAGGCGCAACTGCTGCCACAGACCGCATCCGCGGGCGGATATCTTCCGGCACGATTTCCTGCAGATGGCGGGTTACCAGCAGTCGGTCCACCACCCGAGGTCCCAACGCATCAGGGGTGGCATTCCAATTCCCGAGCCCAACCACTAAAATCGTCAGATCAGGGGTCTGTGGCAACAAAGGGGTCAATTGTTCGCTAATGACCGCAGCCAAGCCCTGTTTTAGGGTGGAATCCCGGTTTTTAAATTGCGGCACATCTAAGGTAATGTAATGTCCCTTAGGCTTTCCCATTAGCCGTTCGGCATCTTCGTGGTAGATCTCAACCTCCGTAATTTGCACGCCCCGATCCTGATGGTCACGCACTCTAACCCCGGGGATCTCCTCATGCGCCTCTCCCCGCACGATATCACGCGCTTCTATCGCCATATCCGTTCGCACTTGAATAGGCGAAAATGGGTGTTGCTCCCTATGTTCTTGCATCCATACCTCCAGCCAGAAAAATGCTGAAGGTTAGACTGTCCCATATGATAGAAACTTATACGTTAACTGGTGTTGTACTTTCGCGGAGAGCCCCATTCCACCACCGATAAAATAAGAGGGAGCCTGATGGTTCGTAACAAACCAGCAAAATTCAACACCAAAAGGAGCCACCCGTCTGCACCTGCCCAAAGCACCGCAGTGTATACCCAGAGCATGTACTGAGGGGCTATAGACCTTGTTACAAAGAAACCACCATGTGTTTTGGTTAACTTATTTTGTCCATATTTCGACTAATAGCCTTGACCTGAATTCGTTACAAGATGAGAGAGTGTTTAGTGCCATTGGGGCCGTATAGTCCCAACGCTATAAGTCCGCCAGCATGCTCTTGACCCTCTTGTTCCGCCGGGGGACAAGAGGGTCAGAGCGGCTGAGACTGGGCTACTCTGCTGCACGGTGGTGCATTATGCGGTCTGCGAAGCGATGCCCAAGGCGTGCATCAGCCCTTCTCGACGGGCATCATCGTGACCCGGAGCCACCGCATGGTGCGGCATCGGGGAACATTGAGAAACATGTTCTCGGGAAAAAGAACTGAGGTTACCATTACACCTATCGGTATTCGCAAGATTGGCAGGAGATGCAGGGGATCCTTGTGCGCATTGCGCATTTCTTGCTAGCGTTAGCCTTTCACCAGGCCCACGGTACTCAAGAAAACGAGTCACGGCACCATCCACTGGATCTGCACTACCATTGCCGGTCCTTCCCTGAATCGCGAACGACTGGCCGCGCGGCGCCCGCGGCCTCATCGACCCCGTCTCGGGAGGTCACCCGACCTCACGAATTGACGAGCTCAGAGCCTCGATGTCTCTCTCCTGGTGGGCAGCTACTCCCTCGATTTCCATATTATGGAGCCATCATGCTTCAGAGCAGCCACATTATAGGAGGTCTTGTCCCCGAGGAAAATCAGCCACCCGATAATACGCAAGAATGGAAGTACTGGAACATAAATCTATAGCGGGGGTATGTCCATGAAATCGTCGCAACGAAGATTGGTTTGGGGCACTTTAACGTTAACCAGTGCCGCATTGGCATCTCGAGGACTAGGATTGCTATACCGTATGCTACTTGCCCGGTTTTTGGGGGCCGAAGGATTAGGGTTTTTCCAAATGATATTTCCATTATATGTTGCGTTGGTCACATTGGCTGTGGTCGGCACCCCCGTGGCCGTTTCCCAAATGGTAGCGGAAGGTCAAGCGCAAACTCGGGCTTTGGTCCGGTTAGCCATAACCCTGGTTTTATCCGTGAGTATCCCGTTGACGCTGTTGGTCTACCTTTGGGCAAGACCACTGGCCATGGCGATCTACCATGACTCTCGGTTCATTCCTCTTCTCTGGGCCATCGCCCCAGCACTTTTAGCCGTCGCCTTTTCTTCGGTGCTGCGCGGATATTTTATTGGCCTGCAAAAAGTGGAAATTCCGGCAGCGTCTCAAGTAGCAGAACAGTTGGCCCGGGTCGTGATCATGTATGCCATCCTCAATGTCATCGGTCAACAAATTCCCCATGCTCCCTTGGTCGCCGTGATCCTTATCCCGATAGGCGAAGGGGTCAGTTTAATCATTTTGGCATGGGCATACTGGCAGCGGCCTGCCTCTGAGGAATTACCTGGGACCTCGGTGCCTCGTCTAGGGGATCTTTTGAAACTTTCCTTGCCAGTAACCTTCAGTCGATTGCTGGGTTCGCTGGTGGCGGTTGTTGAAGCCATCCTGATTCCACTGCGACTTCAAAGCTCTGGACTAACACGGTTTGCTTCGATTCAGTTGTTTGGCAAGTTAACCGGTATGGTGCTTCCCTTAATCTTTTTTCCCACTGCTCTGTCTCTTTCATTGGCAACCAATTTGGTACCGGTAGTAGCGCAATCCAAAGCAGCGCACGATGTACTCACGGTACGCCAACATGTTCAAGACAGTCTAGGAGCCACTGCATTGGTAGGGGTGCCGGTCACGGCTATCTTGCTCATTATTGGAGTGCAATTAGATGATCTTCTGTTTCACACCCAAGTACCCACGAGTGTATTTATTCCCTTGGTGTCCGGAGGCTTTTTTCTCTATTTTGACATCACGTTGTCCGGGGTATTGCGTGGATTGGGCCACACCGCTATTCCATTTCGCAATGACCTAATCTCTAGCAGTGTAGAAGTTTGTCTCATCTGGATTTTGGCATCCCGTCCCCATCAGGGAGCGCAAGGCGTGGCCATGGCCTTGGCCATCGGCTTTTTTTTATCTTTTTTCTTAAACCTCTTGGCGACGGTGCGGATTACTGGAGTGCACATCATGTGGACTGATCTCTTAGTTCGTCCTTTGGTTGCCACCATCCCGGCGGTGATTATAACCGGCTGGTGGGAAAGCTGGGCGTTGCATCAGGGATGGGACCCCATGCTTCGATTGCTCTCCGGTCTCGTGGTGGCTGTCGTCCTATACTTAGCCATGTGGCGACTCATCGGATTCTCGTGGCGTATCCTTAGCTAATGAGTTGGTGACGGTAAGATCTCCGCTAAATAGGGGTCCATTAGCCCGCGAGTGGCAAAAGCACCGGTGTACACGCCGGCTATTCGTCCCTGTGCGGTAATAAAGACAGAAGTCGGAAAATCCTGTATTCCATAATTACCGGCCACCGTTCCCGTGGAGTCCAACAACACCGGGTAATTCATCTGTTTGGCGCCCATGTAGGTCACGACGGTAGATTTCGCCTGTTCTTCATCAATGCCATAAATGTCAATTTGTGAACCATACTGAGCTTTCACTTGAACAATTTCCGGAATTTCTTTTTTACACCAGGGGCACCAGGTAGCCCAAAAGTTAAGCCACACCGGGTGGCCACGCAGACTCGAAAGGGTCACTACTTGTCCTGTCGTGGACTGTAAAGAAAAGTTCGGTGCTTCATCCCCGGGAGCCAAACCAACTGGCACGGATGTGGATCCCGTCGCCAAAGCCGCATGGTGAGAAGGGGGAGCGGAACCATGTGGTATCGCCCGCCCCACCAGAAACCCGCCATAAATTAATGCGGCTACCAACACCATCATCCCTGCCATGCGCCGCACATTGCTCACGGTTTATCCTCCCGAATCATCAGTTGCATTCCATTATACCTTGACGTTCGGGGCTGTCATAGCGACAAAAGTGAGCCGATCTTGATCAACGTCAACCCGTACGGTTTGCCCCGGCACAATTTCACTCGACAACAGCTTCATTGCCAGCGGATCCTGGATCACCCGCTGCACCAAGCGACGGAGGGGTCTAGCTCCAAATTGCGGATCGTACCCCCGGGCCGCAAGCCAATCTTTGGCCCTGTCAGATACTTCCAAGGTCAATTCGCGTTCTGCCAGCCGTTTGTTGACATCCTCCAAATTCAATGACACAATCAAACGCAACTCGGCCGCCGTGAGTCGGGAAAAGGTGATGACTTCATCAATGCGATTCAGTAGTTCCGGTCGGAGCGACTCTCGCAATATGGATTCAATCTGGGCCTCCCGGCGCTCCTCATTCTCCTCTTCAAGAATCACGTGGCTTCCCAGATTAGATGTCATGATAATGACAGTATTGCGAAAATCCACGGTGCGGCCCTGGCCATCCGTCAAGCGACCGTCGTCAAGAACTTGCAGCAAAATATTGAACACCTCGGGATGAGCCTTTTCGACTTCATCCAATAGGATTACGGAATACGGGCGTCTCCGCACCGCTTCAGTCAATTGGCCTCCCTCTTCGTAACCGACATAGCCGGGGGGAGCCCCGACCAGACGTGACACCGAATGCCGCTCCATATATTCTGACATATCGATGCGGACTAACGCGTTTTCGTCATCAAACAAAAATGCGGCCAGGGCCTTGGCTAATTCAGTTTTGCCGACGCCGGTTGGCCCCAGGAACAAAAATGACCCCATGGGGCGCCGCGGATCGGAGAGTCCGGCCCGTGCTCGCCGCACTGCGTTTGATACCGCGCGGATTGCGTCCTGCTGGCCAATCACCCGTGCCCCCAAACGTGTCTCCATCTCCACCAATTTGGTCCGTTCGCCTTCCAACAATCGGCTGACAGGTATTCCTGTCCATTTTGCTACCACACTCGCGATGTCCTGTTCTGTTACCTCCTCCCGCAACATCCGCCCTTGTTGATCAAGCCGCTGGACATCAGATTGCGCTTGCCCCAATTCCCGCTCCAAGCTCATTAAGGTGCCATAGCGAAGTTCAGCTGCTCGCCCCAGGTCTCCGGTCCTTTCTGCTTGCGCTTCTTGGGCATGGGTTTCCTCAATTTTCAATTTGAGTTCGTGGACTCGGTTGACCAACCCTTTTTCTTGTTCCCAGCGCGCCATTAAGCTATCACGGCGTTCGCGGACATTGCCCAAGTCCTGTTCCACTTGTTGCAAACGGGTTTGAGAGGCTGCATCCTCTTCTTTACCCAAGGCCTCGCGCTCGATTTCCAGTTGAATTCGGCGCCGCTCAAGTTCGTCGAGTTCCTCGGGCAAACTATCCATTTCCACCCGCAAATGGGAAGCCGCTTCGTCAATCAAATCGATGGCTTTGTCCGGTAGAAAGCGATCCGTAATATACCGATGGCTAAGACGAGCCGCGGCCACTAATGCTCCATCTCGAATCCGTACGCCATGGTGCACCTCATAACGCGATTTCAGCCCCCGCAGGATGGCAATGGTATCTTCCACCGACGGTTCGCCCACATAGACCGGCTGGAATCTCCGTTCCAGCGCTGCGTCCTTTTCAATATAAGTACGATACTCATCCAGCGTGGTGGCACCCACGGCACGCAGTTCTCCCCGAGCGAGGGCAGGTTTCAGCAGGTTAGCCGCATCAACCGCGCCTTCAGCCTTTCCCGCACCCACCAAAGTATGCAATTCATCGATAAAGAGAATAATGCTGCCTTGAGCCGCTTCAATCTCCTTAAGCACAGCCTTGAGCCTATCTTCAAACTCGCCACGAAATTTGCTGCCGGCAATCAACGATCCCAAGTCCAACGCTAAGACCCTTTTGTCTTTGAGTCCCTGCGGTACGTCACCAGCCACAATCCGTTGTGCCAACCCCTCAACAATGGCGGTTTTTCCCACACCCGGTTCGCCAATCAGAACCGGATTGTTTTTGGTGCGTCGCGACAATACTTGGATAATCCGGCGAATTTCCTCATCACGTCCAATAACCGGGTCAAGCTTGGATTTTCTTGCCAAATCCGTCAAATCCTTGGAGTACTTAGACAACGCCTGGTATTTCTCTTCGGGATTTTGATCAGTGACTCGGCTGGATCCCCGAACATCCTTCAACGCCCGAAGTAAAGCATCGCGCCGAATGCCATAATCTCTGAGTATGCGTCCCGCAGGCGTGTCCTGACGTTCCGCCAAGGCCAGCAATAGGTGTTCAGTGGAAATATACTCGTCCTTAAGTTGCCCGGCCTCGACTTCCGCACCTTCCACCACCGCCGTTAACTGTGGACTCATGTAGGCTCCTGGCTGAGTACCCGACACTTTGGGCATGCGCTGCAATTCTTTTTCTAACGCAGATTGCAATGGAGTCAACGGTACCCCGATTTTTTCTATCAGCGGTTGCACCACGCCATCGGCCTGTTGCAGCAATGCCATGAGCAAATGTTCCGGTGCAATTTCCTGCTGTCCTCGCTCACGAGCCAGATTTTGCGCTTCTGACAGCGCTTCTTGCGATTTTACAGTCAATTTATCGAGGCGCATGAATGTCCCCTCCTGTTTCTTGGTGCAATGCACTTATTTCACGGTAAAGTCGATCATCATCTGCCACAAACGGCTCGGGAAATCGCAGCGTTACCTCAAGTAGCAAATCTCCTCGTTTACCGGTGGTACGGTCGGGGAGGCCCATGCCTCTTAAACGCAACACCTTCCCCTGATTGGTATGGGCGGGAATTTTGACGGTAATGTGGTCTCCCACCAAGGGCGCCACGGAGATTTCTCCGCCGGTGGCGGCCACCGGCACGGATACCATAACTCGCCCTACCAAGTCGTTGTGTTGTCGGGAAAATCTTGGGTTCGACGCCACCTGCACTCTTAGTCGCGCATGTTCTCCGACACGCAGCACCGCCCCATCTTCGATACCTGGGGGAATTTTGACGTCAAACCGTTGCGGTTCGATAACTTGACCCAACCCGCCACACCGGGCACAATCTGGATCTGTCCCATGACAGACGGGGCACGGTTTAACTTGACTGACGGTGAGGGGAATCGTCGTGCCCGTCATAACCTGTTCCAAGGTTACCGTTACGGCTTCTTCTGGGGCCGAACGAGTTCTTTGCTGCGTCCGCGTGCTTTGGCCTGGCCCAGAAAACAAATCTTCAAAGATACTGCCAAAGTCCTCCACATTAAAACCGTCCCAATCGTGAGACACCCGTTGATAGCCAGGCCCTTGGCTTCTTGCCTTCCGGTTGGCAAAGTTGCGCCGCAACTGGTCATATTCTGCACGTTTGGGCGGGTTGGACAGCACTTCGTACGCCTCGTTGATTTCCTTAAACCGGCCTTCACTAGCTTTGCCGCTTACATCGGGATGATACTTGCGCGCCAGTTTACGATAAGCGGATTTAATAGCCGCTGCATCAGCATTTTCGCTAACCTCTAAAATTTTGTAGTAATCTTTGGGTGCTGCCATGGTTCCTCCACCTCACAAGGGCAAGGACCAGGTGCCCGAGCCGCCTGGTCCTTCCCACCTCTCTTGCCGTCATTCCGATGGTCTAAAATCCGCATCAATCACGTCGTCACCCCCAGCCCCTCCTGGCGGCGGTGGAGAAGACTGGTCGTTATTCTGCGTCGACTTATAAAGTTCTTCGGCTAGCTTGTGGGAAACCGTTTCCAATTCTGCTACAGCCTTGGTAATGGCTCCTTGGTCGTTTTTGTCTAGTGCATCACGTACCGCACGGATAGCGTCTTCCGCGGCCGTCTTGTCATTGGCCTCCACTTTATCCCCCAGGTCTCGCAGAGTCTTTTCGGTAGCATATACCAGGGATTCGGCCCGATTTTTTGCTTCTGCCAGGTCACGCACCCGCTGGTCTTCTTGCGCTTTTTCCTGCGCTTCGCGAACCAATTTCTCCACTTCTTCCTTCGACAACTGGGTAGACGCCGTCACGGTAATCCGCTGTTCTTTTCCGGTACCCAAATCCTTAGCCGACACATTGACAATGCCGTTGGCGTCGATATCAAAGGTCACTTCGATCTGCGGTACCCCCCGCGGTGCCGGCGGAATATCCGCCAAGCTGAATCTCGCTAACGTTCGGTTGTCTTGAGCCATACTGCGCTCACCTTGCAACACGTGGATCTCCACACTAGTCTGGTTGTCGGCCGCCGTAGTAAAAGTTTCACTCTTGCGAGTCGGAATCGTCGTATTACGCTCGATTAGCTTGGTAAACACCCCGCCCATGGTTTCGATTCCAAGCGACAATGGGGTGACGTCCAACAAAATCACGTCTTTAACCTCGCCAGCCAACACACCACCCTGAATGGCCGCCCCAATGGCCACCACTTCATCGGGATTCACGCCACGATGCGGCTCTTTCCCAGTAAGTCGCTTGACCAATTCTTGGATCACCGGCATACGCGTCGAGCCTCCAACCAAGATGACCTCGTCAATTTGACTTTCTGACAATTTAGCATCTTGCAAAGCCTGTTTGAACGGGCCCACCGTACGCTCGGTCAAGCTTGCCGTCAATTCTTCGAACTTGGCACGTGTGACGCGTTGCTCCAGATGTTTAGGTCCGGTTTGGTCCGCGGTGATGAAAGGCAAACTTACTTGAGTTTCGGTCACTGACGACAACTCAATCTTTGCCTTTTCTGACGCTTCAATAAGTCGCTGCAAGGCTTGCCTGTCTTTGCGCAAGTCGATGCCGTTGTCCTTTTGAAATTCAGCGGCGATGTAATCGACCAACTTCATATCGTAGTCATCGCCACCCAGATGGGTGTCGCCCGAGGTGGACTTCACTTCAAATACGCCGTCACCCACTTCAAGCACCGACACATCAAAAGTCCCCCCGCCCAAGTCCCACACTAAAATGGTTTCGTTCTTCTTTTTGTCGAGTCCATATGCCAGTGCCGCAGCGGTCGGCTCATTAATGATGCGCAAAACTTCCAAGCCGGCAATTTTCCCAGCATCCTTGGTTGCCTGGCGTTGCGCATCGTTGAAGTAGGCCGGAACGGTAATGACCGCCTGAGTTACACTTTCTCCCAAGTACTTTTCCGCATCGGTTTTTAACTTTCCTAAAACCATCGCCGAAATCTCTTCGGGAGTCATGCTCTTGCCCGCATTGGGCAACTCTACCAGCACCTGATTATTAGATCCCCCTGTCACTTTGTAAGGAACCCGTGACCGTTCCGATGCCACTTCGTCAAAACGACGGCCAATAAACCGCTTGATCGAAAACACGGTGTTTTCCGGATTCATCACAGCTTGACGGCGAGCCAATTGTCCTACCAACCGCTCCCCGGCCTTGCTAAAACCGACAACCGAAGGAGTCAACCGACTTCCTTCAGTGTTGAGGATCACAGACGGTTGACCGCCCTCCATTACTGCAATTACCGAGTTGGTGGTTCCTAAGTCAATTCCGACGACCTTGCCCATAATTGTTCTCCCTCGCTTTACTCCGATTACTGTGTATGTAACGGACCTCCACCGTGCCCAGGATCGCTTGGATTCCCGCCAAGTTTATGCCTTTTTGCGTCAGATCCCGAATCTGCACCAACCGGTAGAAATCATTTTCCGAATATAACCGGTTGTTTTTTTCGGTTCGGGCCGGGCAAACCAAACACTCCCGCTCCCAAATGCGCAACACCTGTGTTGACACACCTACAAGCCGTGCCATCACGCTGATAGTGTACACCGGCTCATCAGGGCCATGGATTGGCAACTCCATCACATCCTCAACAAACGGTACTCCGATATCATCATAATAAATTCGCCGCCAATGATCAAGAAAGTTATATATGCCGTATAAAAAAATTATTCGGCTCCCACGCCAAGTCTTTTTAATCATGCCCTGGAATAGCTATAGAGTAACCTGAAAACGCCCCGATAAGGAGGTCCCCCCATGAATCGGTTCTCGCCACGTCGGCAACCCGAGTTTGCGATGAGTCTATGGTATCAGTTTATCCATTCTCCACTGGCGGTTGATCGTCTGCTCATCCGCCATACCCCGGCGGCGACCTTCCAAACATTTTATTGGTCCAACCTCTTGTGGACTGCGCTCATAGTGTCCCTCGGCCAGGTCTTTAGTATTCCATTCCCGGATCGGGCATTTTTACACGGAATTTACGGTTTCATCCTCATCTTGTTAGGAGGCGTAATTCTTTTATATCCTGGCATGATGGTCATGGACATCATCAGCACACGTTTGGGTGTCTATAGCCACGATGCCACCAGGCGGAACATTCTTATGGCCGTGAGCCCCTGGTTCATTGTAATTGGGGCCGCATTTGTGTTGTCCCCTTCATTCATATTACCTGCTATCAGTCTCATCTTGACGACATATGTTCTAATCTCGGGATTAGTCCATGGCCAACGAATAACATGGCGAGATGCCGCACTGACCACAGCCGGTCTCGCCATTATGATCTTATTCGTCCTAGGGGTCATGTTCTGGTTATTCGGCTGGGATATCTATGCTGTCTAAGGGTCTTTTCCATAAAAACCCGAGGGAGCCTTTCAAGTTTTCCCATTCATGAGATCCAGTCAATGCCCGAATTAAGGCGGGTCGAATTTGGTATTGATGCTGTTGGATCAGGTTCTGGGCGGTGTTTGAGTCACAGTCCAACAGCTCTTGTACAATAGCCTCGGCGCGAAGTTTCAACTTATGGTAGAGTATGTCCAAGGCGCACCATCACGCCGGTCGAAATGATGTTCAGCACCATTTTCTGTGCGGTGCCAGCCAGCATCCGCGTCGATCCAGAAAGAGGCTCTGGACCCACCGGGACGGCTACTGTGATGTGTGTCAATGATTGCAAAGGCGGCTCGGAAACGCAAAAGATACCGATTCTGAGGCAGCCGACTCGTTCGGCTGCCTGAAGCGCTCCTTGCACGTAGGGCGTCCGTCCGGACGCCGCCACCCCGATGACGATATCGTCCGCCCTCAGAGACTGTGACGCCATATCGGCGTACCCGCCTTCAACATTGTCCTCAGCCCCTTCCACAGCATTCCAAAAAGCATTCCGCCCTCCGGCCATCAATGTTATCCATTGTTCTTGGTCTATTCCGAACGTAGGCGGCAACTCCGATGCATCAAGCTGAGCCAGGCGACCCGAAGTTCCCGCCGCCTAATCCTGACGGGTTGAGGCGGGGGTTTCTGAGGTCACCCTCTAGAAGTTCCTGGTTCTACGACCGCTGCGCCGAGCCGTTAGGCCACGTACGTCTTATGCTGGATCTCCCCAGGCGTCGATTCGGACCGTTCCGACCCTATGTCCTTAGACTAAACTAAAAGTTTGGGGCCTGTCTAGCCCTGCGGGCCGGCCCGCTTGACCCCCTCTTAGCTTGCGCCTAAGAAGGGGAATGCGCGGGCGTTATGTTCAATTGCCTGGGATATCTCGTCAACCGCCCCAGCAACTGCTAACTGAGGTTTTAAATCCTGCTGATTGAGATATTGAACCAAATCATACACCGACAATTCTTCCAAGTAGGGCATCGTTACAACCTCACTCTTCATACCCAAATTTATCGTGCGTCATAGATGGCAACACCAGCACGTAATGTGGCTTGAATTTGCCAATCACTATCCATCAGTACCATATCAGCCCGCATTGCAGGGGCCAGCCTTCCTCGATCAGGCAGTCCTAGCCGCGCCGCCGGATTCTGAGATATCGCGGCCACAATGGCAGGCAATGGCACCTCCCATTGCAATAAATTTCTTAGGGCATGGTCCAGCGTCAAAACACTCCCCGCCAATGTGCCGTCGGCCAGCCGTGCCGACCCGCCAAAAACTCTAACCGGCCGTCCTCCCAATCGATAATCACCATCGGGCATGGCAGCAGCAGCCATCGCATCGGTAATCAACAGGACTCGTTTCCCCATGGTTTGGAACACATAACGCACTACCTCTGGACGTACATGAATTCCATCGGTAATCAATTCGCACCATACCTGGGAACTCATCAATCCCAGGCCAGCCAATCCCGGTTCCCGATGTTTTAAGGGAGACATCGCATTAAAGAAATGCGTCAGGCCGGTCGCGCCCGCTTCCAAAGCCTCCCGGCCTATATCCCAAGTGGCGCCAGAATGACCGAGATTCACGGCCACCCGGCGTGACACCATCCACCGCACCACATCAAGCGCTCCTGGTATATTAGGCGCCATTGTGATAAGGCGCACCCACCCGTCGCTATTGTCTCCGATTAATTCTCGGGCTCGTTCTATGGTAGGGGCGATAATGGAGGATTCTGGCTGCGCTCCTTTACATGTGGGGTCGATGAACGGACCTTCTAAATGAATTCCTAACAGTGAAGCCCCCGGCATTCCGTCTTGAGCCGCCGCTCGAGACTGTTTGATAACCCGCTTCAGATCCGGATCAATTGGCGCCGTAACGGTAGCCGCCACAAACCCGGTTACCCCATGGCGAGCCAAAGCCTGTGACATATTGACAAATCGGTTCGAATCTTCATCCATCACATCCATCCCGGAAATTCCATGAATATGTTCGTCAATGAACCCCGGAAGCACCACGGGCCCCGTGTTAGCCGACAACATGGGTTCAATACGTTCAATCCTCCCCCCGTCGTCCCAGGTTATTTCTGCCGGTACTAAATGGTTCTCAGGGTGCAAAAACAGCCGACCCCTAAGCGAAGGCATGCCGATCACTCCTCTTTCCTGCACTATGCCATAAACGGGCTAGCTCCGCCGCACCTAGTACTGGTGATTCCGATATCACTGTTATCCCAACGCGGTGTCCCAACGGCTCCCAACTGCGAGTCAGCCACGGAAGCCACAAGTTGGCCAACCCCCCTGCGATACCCACAGAATAAACATCGGTCACTCCCAATTGATGGGTCAATACCTCTAAACACCTCACAACCCGGTTGGCTTGGCTCTCGACGATGCGATGCGCTACACCATCGTGCCGGGCCGCATTTAATACCGGTCCGGCCAACGCTGACACCATGCGCATTTCAAACGGTGGTGTATACCACTTGGCCAAAATTTCGTTGGGTGTTGCGGCATCAAAAAACTGTGTTACCATGTCGACTAACGCGGTGTCTTCGGAGATCCCCTCGAGTGCCACCAAGGCGGCTTTGACCGCCTCTTGGCCCAGCAAAATCCCTGAACCTGCATCGCCCAACTGCCACCCGTATCCCCCCAGTCTCGCTTCCTGGGTTCCGTTGTGCCCGTAAAACACGGATCCGGTGCCCAAAATCCCCACGGTTCCCGGAGCACCATGGGTCATAGCCGTCAAAGCCAGTTGATAATCGCCCACAAGCCAATAGTGACCTTCGATAAATTGGTCTAGACGTCGAATCCAGTTGTCTCGTATAAAAGATCGATCAATTCCCGCCAATCCCAAGACAGTGCCGTCTACCGCATTCCCTTGTAGATGGCTGTGTAGTTCGTACCACACTTGAGACACGGCTTGAAACGCCCTTTGTTCTCCCGTCACCACAACATTGGACGGGCCAGCCACCGCTTGCGCAACCACTTTGGAATCGTTCACCAACACAGCTCGTGTCTTTGTTCCGCCCCCATCAATACCTATATACATGAAGATGCCCTCGCCTTAATTGCTAGTGTGAGTCATAATATTCGCTTCAGCAAGCCGACTTTCCTGCAAATTTTTCTTGTGGCCGCCATAAAACTCAACGCGACCACCTATGGGGAAATAGGTGGGTGCACAGAGAGGAGCAACAAGACAAGATACCGGTATCGCATTGAGTATGGCATTACCTGTATAGCTAGTCCGACCCCAGCCGTTTATAGTCAGCAAAAAATTGCGGATAGCTAATGGCAATGGCGTCGGCCCCCAACAACTCCAGAGGTTTTTGGCTGACGGCCGCGGCAATCGCCAACATCATCCCAATCCTATGATCGCCGTAGGCATCAACCACCCCGCCCCCCAGGTGATCCTGACCCCACACCACAAATCCATCCGCCAACTCTTTGATCTCCACGCCCAGGGTTTGTAGATTGGCTACCGTGGTATGAATCCGATCACTTTCCTTAAATCGTAATTCTTCAGCCCCCCGTACCTCGGTTTTCCCTCTCGCCAAGGATCCCAGAAGCCCAATCAACGGCAACTCGTCAATAAGACTGGGAACCAAGTCAGGTCCTATGCTTATTCCCGTTAATAGTCCCGATGACACCACAATCTCTCCCATCGGATCAGGTTCCGGTCGCTGCACTCGAAATTCCACATGTGCCCCCATTTTTTGCAACACCTGATAAAATCCGACACGACCCGGATTCACGCTCACTTGTTCGATAACCAAAGACGAACCAGGTAAGAGCGCAGCTAACGTTGCCCAGAAGGCTGCTGAGGAGGGATCACCCGGCACAGTCACCGCTATCGGATGCAATCCGCCCGGTTCAACCGTGATTTGACCCGCATCGGAGTATATCTTCGCCCCCATTGCTTGCAAAAATCGTTCGGTATGATCGCGGGTTGGGGTTTTTTCCTGGACGGTAACTGCTTGGGAGGCAGTCATCCCCGCCAGCAACACAGCTGATTTCACTTGGGCTGAGGCCACTGGCAACGCAATCACACCACCTCGGTGAACGCCTCCCTTTATCACTAAAGGAGCTAGTCCTGCTTGACGCCCCGCAATATCCACCCCTAACATGGTCAACGGTTCAATTACCCTGGCCATCGGACGTCGCCGCAACGAATAATCGCCAGTCAATACAGAAAGACCCGGCAGTCCTGCCAATATCCCACTGGCCAAACGGATTGTAGTGCCTGAGTTGTCACAATTAATCACATCATCGGCTTCGTGAAGGTTATGGTATCCTGGTGAGCGCAATACCCAACCATCCGTTTCATGTTGGATAAGCTCAACCCCTACGCTTTGTACCAAACGCAGACTAGCCGCTATATCTAATGAATCCAATGGATGATAAATTTCGATATCGCCCTCAGCCAAAGTCGAGAAAAGAACTGCCCGGTGAGTTATTGATTTGTCCCCCGGAGGTCGGAAACGAGACACCAAAGGACGGGTCCAAGGAAAAAGTTTCATTTTTAAGTCCTTTCCTAGAGGATTGGCCGTTCATGCACAAGATGGCGCCGAGTCTGGGGACAATCGCGCAGCAACGCGGGAAACCGGCCTTGAGATAAATCTTCTTGGCACTGTTCCAATATGAGTTGATAATGGCCAAGCGCCTTGTGTACCTCGCTCCGATTAGCCCGTAGAATCTCATTCCATAAACCGGGATCGCTCGCGCCTACTCTAGTCGTATCACGAAATCCGGGTCCAGCCAGCCGGCTAGCTAGTGGGTTCATGTCTCCTACCGCCGCCAATAGGGCCGCAGATATTATATAAGGGAGGTGACTGACAGTTGCCACCATGGCATCATGTTCAACGGCGGCCACCGATTCTGCATGCATCTCGAGCACTTTCATCCATTGCGCGACAACGTCGCCGGGCGGGGACGGCAAATCCCCAACGATCACGGCGCAAGCAAACCCGGAAAACAAGTCTGCCCGACTGGCGGCATAACCGCGGAGTTCACTCCCTGCCATTGGATGAAGCGACATTGCCTGCCAAGGCGGAGGCAGTTGCTGCATGGCGGCAAGTATCGGTGATTTCACCGATGAAATATCTACCAACACTCCGGGCCTATCGCGACCAAGTGTCGTAATGTCGCGGATCCACTCCGCCACAGCGGACAACGGTGTGGCCACCACCACATGATCAACCATGGGCAACCATTTCCGCCAATGCCAAACCGGTTCGATAACACCGTCCGCTATGGCCGCTGCCACGCTATGGCTATCGTTGTCGTACCCGTACACCTCATGCCCTTTACTGCGCCACGCTTTGGCAATCGATCCACCGATCAGACCAAGACCAATGACCCCAATCTTCACAGAGATCGCCCGACCACATCCGCTATCCCCGCAAGCGAG
Source organism: Bacillota bacterium (assembly GCA_021797515.1). Taxonomy (GTDB): domain Bacteria; phylum Bacillota; class Sulfobacillia; order Sulfobacillales; family Sulfobacillaceae; genus Sulfobacillus_C. The sequence continues at coordinate 72,148 of JAJZZP010000067.1, forward strand.
GTGACCAACTCTGCTAAATGGGGAAGGTTCAAGCTTTGCGCACCATCGGACAGAGCTTCTGCCGGATTGGGATGCGCTTCAATAATCAATCCGTCAGCACCAGCCGCCACAGCGGCCCGGGCCATGGGAGCCACCCAATTCCATTGCCCCGTCGAATGAGAGGGGTCAATTACAATGGGCAAGTGGGACAACTGCTTGACGACGGGAATGGCGCTCAAATCCAAGGTGTTGCGCGTTTTCGACTCGTATGTCCTTATCCCGCGCTCGCACAAAATGATATTGGGGTTGCCGTGCGCAGCGACGTATTCTGCAGCCATCAGCCACTCGTCAATAGTTGCCGATAGCCCGCGTTTCAACAGTACGGGTTTCCCGATTTGACCCACCGCTTTGAGCAGCTCAAAATTTTGCATATTCCGAGCCCCGATTTGCACCATATCGGCCCACTCGGCCACATTGGCCAAACTTGCGTGATCCACGGCTTCGGTGACAACCATTAGCCCATATTTCTCGCGTGCTGCAGCGAGAATTTTGAGACCATCCAAGCCCATTCCTTGAAAGCTGTAGGGCGACGTACGGGGTTTGTAGGCCCCTCCCCGCAGTACCGAAACCCCCATCTGGTAAATGGCGTCTGCCGCCTGCATGACTTGTTCGTGACTTTCCACCGCGCACGGCCCAGCAATCACTACCACACGGTTTCCCCCGAATTCGACGTTGCCCACCTTCACCACGGTATCTTCTGGATGAAAATCACGGCTCACGATCTTGTATGGTCGGCGTACCGGTACAACTTGTTCCACTGCTTGCATCGAACCCAATCGAAAAACCTCCTCGGTCCGCTCTCCAATGACCCCGATAATAGTACGCTCTACCCCTTGAGAGATATGAACTTGGAACCCGTCAGCCTTAAGTCGGTCTGTCACTGCAGTAATGTCATCGGGTGTCGCAGTCTTTGCCATCACAATAATCATCGAAATCCCATCCCTCCGGCTTCATGCGTTTGGCAGTCTGGTCAAAAAATATGAAGGCCCTGATGTCCCTTATTAGGGACGAAGGCCTTCACTCCGCGGTACCACCCTATTGGCCAAGTCCTGCTTGACCCCTCTGCCGACTGCTAACACAGCCGCTCCACAATAACGGGTGGATTCCGGATTCTCTACTGCCCTAAGGGTTCGATGCACACTCATGGGGGTACGATTCAGTGTCAGGGTACCGACTTACACCAGCCGCCGGCTCGCTGCAACTCCCAACCTTCTGACCTCTTCCCAATCATTGCTTTGGAACAATTATATTGGTGGAATAATACCTCGTGTATTCCGCAGTGTCAAGACCTTACCTAGCCTCTGAATTTTTTCTATAACGCATTACGCAATGCGCGAACAAAACGCTCTGCGACCTCGGGTGCTTGGTCAGGCTGATCCATGAGCGCTCGTACCAACGCACTGCCAACGATAACGCCATCGGCAACCAACCCTGTCTGTCTAGCTTGTTCCGGAGTCGAAATTCCAAATCCTACGGCAATCGGCAGGGTTGTGTGCTGCCGAATTCGTTTGACCAACGGCTCCACGCCGACGTCCACTCTACTGCGAACCCCAGTTACCCCGGTTACCGATACCGTATAAACAAAACCATGGCCTTTGGCAATGTCATCCAAATGTTGATTTGTAGAGGTCGGGGCCGCAAAGGGGATGAGCGCCATCCCCTGTCGATATGCCAAGTCTTCATACCGAGCGCTTTCACTCCATGGCCAATCCGGGATGATGAGGCCGGATATCCCGGCTTCGTGACTGACTCGGATAAATTCATCAATGCCACGCCGGTAAACTAGGTTGATATAGGTGAGAAACAAAAGCGGCACTGCCGCCTTTATGTGTGCCACGGTATCCAGCACTTGCTGCACCTTAACCCCTTGTGCCAAAGCGTGACTAGCCGCTTTTTGCAGTATTGGCCCGTCGGCCAGCGGGTCCGAAAAAGGGATGCCAATTTCGATTAAGTCCGCACCCCCATTTTCTAATGCATGCACCAACGGTTCTAACTGATCGAGATTCGGATAGCCTGCCGTAATATAAGGGATCAATGCGGCTCGCCCTTGAGCACGACTGCGATCAAAGGCCCCTTGGATGCTTGTTGTCATCATCATTCTAACCCCCCCTCATAGTCCAGCACCGCATCGACATCTTTGTCGCCACGACCCGAAAGATTAATCAAAACTTGTGTTGGCTGTTCGCGCAAGGAATCCCGGTTTTTAATCACCCACGCAACGGCGTGAGCACTTTCCAGAGCAGGGATAATTCCTTCCCACTCGGCTAAATGATGGAAGGCCTCAAGGGCTTCGGCATCAGTGATCGAGACATATTGAGCGCGGCCGATATGATGAAAGTATGCGTGCTCCGGTCCAACACCCGGATAATCCAGGCCAGCCGAAATAGAATGCGCAGGCTGTACCTGCCCGTCCTCGTCTTGCAGTAAATAGCTCAAACTCCCGTGTAAAATGCCGGGTTCGGCCTTGGTGATAGTGGCCGCATGATGCCCAGTGTCGATTCCTTCTCCTGCAGCCTCCACTCCAATTAACCTCACTGGGTCTTGTCGGAAGGGATAAAAAATACCCATAGCGTTGGAACCGCCTCCTACCGGTGCGACAATGTGGGTGGGAAATCCACCCGTCAGACGACGAAACTGCCGGCGTGCCTCGCGGCCAATGACGGATTGAAAATCTCTCACCATCATAGGGTAAGGATGAGGCCCCACCACCGATCCAATCACGTAAAAGGTATCCCGAACATTGGTGACCCAGTCGCGAATCGCTTCATTAGTGGCATCTTTCAAGGTACTGGTACCGGCATTGACTGCATGCACCTCAGCCCCTAACAGACGCATGCGATACACATTTAGTGCTTGGCGCTTGACATCTTCAGCGCCCATATAAACTTCGGCCTTCAATCCAAACAACGCGGCGGCAGTTGCGGTAGCGACCCCGTGTTGTCCAGCTCCGGTTTCCGCAATGATCCGGGTTTTTCCCATGCGACTGGCCAACAATACCTGTCCCATGGTGTTGTTAATTTTGTGGGCCCCGGTATGATTTAAATCTTCGCGTTTCAGATAGACCGGGAATCCCAGTTCCTTGCTGATCCGATAAGCCTGGCGGAGCGGAGTCGGACGACCTACGTAATCCTTCAGCAAATCCGTCCACTCGCGTTGAAAGTTGGCATCAGCCTTCGCCTGGCCGTAGGCGGCAGATAACTCGTTCAGGGCCGGGATTAATGTTTCCGGAACGTATTGCCCGCCAAATGGTCCAAATCTCCCTTTCATATCTGGCACTGCCTTTACTCGTTCCATGATTTAGCCTCCTCAATAAATGCCGCGATTAATCCCCGATCCTTATTGCCCTGGTTCTCCACTCCTGACGACACGTCCACTCCATCAGGCTTTAGAGTCCGCACCACATCACGTACGTTACTCGGTGAAAGCCCACCGGCTAACCACAGCGGCTTAGGCCATGGCGGTCGTTGCCAGTCCCGTTCTTGGCCCTGGCCAGGAACCGGCCCGTCAAGCAGGACAATATCCGCTTGCGGGTTGAGAGTAGTGGCAATCGCCACTACTCCTTGCCGATGGCTGAGTTCAAGCCAATCGCACCGAGGTGCCCCATGGTGTTGGATGCCGTATGGCCGCACATTTTGGATAATTTCCAGGAGTCGTTCTTCATCAGGGCTGTTAACCACCGCGACATAACGCCCAGGTATCTCTTGGACCAGTTGCCGTGCCCGAGTCAGGGTAATCTCCCGTCTGCTCGAAGCAAATACCAGTCCCACAAAATCAGCGCCGTGGGTGAAACAAAACCTTGCGGTCCCTTCGTCTCGCACACCGCAAATCTTAACGGTTACGGCCACGTGGCAGTGCCTCCAATATCGATAACCCTCGCATTAGGCTCTCACCAACCAAGACGGCAGCAAACCCCATCTCCCCTAACCAGGTGACGTCTTCGGTGCTTCCAATGCCGCTTTCGCTAATCTTCACCACATTGGGTGGCACCAGTTCTGCCATATCTTGAGAAAATCCGAGCCGCGTATCAAAGGTATCCAAATCCCGGTTGTTGATCCCGATGATCTTAGCCCCGGCTGCCAGCGCATGGATGACCTCGTTGGCAGCGTGAACCTCGACGATGGTCTCCAGCCCAATAGCCGTTGCCGTTTGCACCAAATTTTTCAAACGGGCCTCATCATCTATAATACGAACAATCAAAAGTGCGGCGTCAGCACCGGCTGCCCGTGCCTCGAATAGTTGAACTTCGTGCCGAACGAAGTCCTTGCGCAGCACCGGTACCCCTACATGGTTGCGCACTGCCTGTAAATGCACCAATTCTCCCGCAAAGAAGTGGGGTTCGGTCAGTACCGAAATCGCACTAGCTCCCATCTCTTGATAGTGAGTCGCCAGCGCTACTGGGTCATAATGTTCCGTGAACCAGCCTTTGGAGGGGGAACGATGTTTGCACTCCGCAATGACAGCGGGTGCCGTCACCCCGTTTGTTAAAGCGTTCACTAGGGAACGCACTGGTGGCATCGCTCCCGCTTCATTACGCAAGTAAGATTGCACCGGCAACAGGCGGCCCACCCGTTCGTCCACCGTTTGCAAAATTTCATCCAAAAACATGGCGCCGCCCCCTCTTTATAATTCTTGAGCCAGGGTGTGCGGTTCCGTTAATTGTTGCAGCACCTCCCAAGCCTGTCCCTGGCGAATCACCTCACGAGCCAAATCAACCCCCATTTTCATGCTATTCACGGCCCGTGCCGCGAATAGCGCCACGCCGGCATTGGCCAACACCGAATCCAAATAAGCTCCCGGTTGACCTTGCAGAACCCGGCGACAAATTGTCGCGTTTACGATTGGGTCGCCGCCTACAATCGCTTGTTTGGGGTAACGCGGAAGCCCCAGGTCTTCCGGAGAAAATTCACCAAACGTCACCTCGCCGCGATTAACTCTCCCAAACTGAGTGGGACCGGACAGCGATACCTCATCGATTCCCCCTTCCCCGTGGACCACAATGGCGTGGTCGGTTTCCAATTTCGCCAACACCTGGGTTATCGGTTCCACCCAAGAGGGGCTAAACACCCCTAGTAGTTGACATTCTGGGTTAACCGGATTGGTGAGCGGACCCAACACATTAAACACCGTGCGCACCCCCAGTTCACGCCGTGTTTGGGCAGCAAATTTCATCGAGGTATGCACACTCTGCGCGAACAGAAACCCAAAGCCAATTTCGTCCACGGATCGCGCAACACTGGCTGGGTCTAGCGAAATAGGCACTCCCAATGCTTCAAGCAAATCCGCGCTCCCGCTTTTAGAGGTTGCCGACCGATTGCCGTGCTTGGCTACCGCTATCCCGGCACCCGCCACCACAAAAGCTGACACGGTAGAGACATTGAAAGACATAGAACGGTCACCCCCGGTGCCGCAGGTATCCAATATCGGTCTTCGCGTCACGGGAACTTTTATGGCATGGTCTCGCATGGCGCGGGCAAAGCCAGTTAATTCATCGATTGTTTCCCCGCGCACCCGAAGCGCCATCAAAACCCCAGCCAATTGAATTGGACTCACTATCCCGCTCATAATGCCGTCCATTAAAGTGTAAGCCTCGGCTTCATTCAAGGTTTGCCCTTCACTTAAAGTCAAAAGGTAATCGGTTACCACATCGCTCATGGTGTTACTCCTCCAATTTTATTGACATGTGTCACCTGAGAAGGACTCGTGATATGAATAAAGTTCTGCAACAGATCCATTCCTGAAGGCGTCAATATAGATTCCGGATGGAATTGGATCCCCCAAACCGGATGAGTTTTATGGGCGATGGCCATGATGGTGCCATCTTCGCTATGGGCAGTAACTTGCAAATCCGTCACTTCCTGAACGTTAACCGCAAGAGAGTGGTACCGTCCCGCAGGAAACCCCTGGGGCAAATTGCGAAAGATGCCCTCGCCATTGTGATACACCTGGTCGGCTTTGCCATGCATCAAACGCACAGCGGGCACCACCTCTCCGCCATAGGCCAGGGCAATTGCCTGATGTCCCAAGCACACACCCAAAATTGGAGTAAAGGCCCCCAAACTTTGGATTATCTCCACGGTAATACCGGCATCTTCAGGGCGTCCGGGTCCGGGTGAAATCACAATTTGGTCCGGTTTCCAATCCCGAATTTCGTCCACCGTGGTTTGATCATTGCGCACTACCTGAACCGTTTCATCCAACATTCCCAAGTACTGCACCAGGTTATAGGTGAACGAGTCGTAGTTGTCGATAACCAGAATCATAGCCACTCCTCCTCATCCGGCTCGAGCACCGCTAAAGCGGCGGCTGCCTTGTTCAGCGATTCTTGGTACTCGCGGGCCGGATCCGAGTCGGCAACAATACCGCCTCCAGATTGCACGGTGACCCGATCCCCACTCACGTCCAACGTCCGAATCGTAATGCAGGTGTCGAGATTGCCTTGATGAGAGAAATACCCTACCACTCCACCGTAGGCTCCTCGGGCTTGCGGCTCCAGTTCATCGATGATTTCCATCGCCCGAATTTTCGGCGCTCCCGTCAGCGTTCCCGCAGGGAAAGACGCCGCTAAAGCATCAAGAGCGTCATATTCTGGAGTTAGTCGGCCTTCCACCTCGGACACTATGTGCATCACATGGGAATATAATTCTTGTTGCATAAACTGAGTTACCGAAACCGAGCCATACTGTGATACTCGACCCAAGTCATTACGGGCCAAATCGACCAACATTACATGCTCGGCCCGTTCTTTGGGATCCTGAATCAGATCATCCCAAAGAACCATGTCTTCGGTTTCGGAGGATCCGCGGGGACGAGTTCCCGCAATAGGTCGATTGCTAATTAATCCGTCGGTTACCCGAATTAAGGATTCAGGTGAAGATCCGGCCAGTGTTCGACGTGGGGTTTCCAGATAAAAAAGATAGGGCGACGGGTTAACATGACGAAGCCGGCGATAGAGATTAAAAGGATCTCCAACAATTTGGGACGACAAGGTTTGGGACAACACCACTTGAAAGATATCCCCCGCTACGATGTAGTCTCGAGCTCGGGCAATCATCTGATCGTAATGTTGTCGCGTCATATTGGAAACGACAGGTGCCACCCGTTGAACCCGAGGCTCCGCGAGCATTAAAGGTTGCCGCAGGGCATCCACCAGGATTTGCAATCGAGCCCAAGCTTGGTCCTGCTGCCCCCTTACAGTTTCTACTATCACCGTGACTTGATGCCTGCGATGATCGAAGGCAACCACGGCTTTGGGCCAGACCCATTCCCAATCCGGTCCGTTTTGAGTATGGCGATGCGGTAATTTTTCCAAGTGGTGTACCCAGTCGTAGCCAAAGTAGCCGACGGCGCCGCCCGCAAATGGCAGTTCAACCGAAGCTGGTACGGGGATTTGTTGCCTTGCTGACTGACGGCGCACCAATTCTAACGGATCCCGTGCCACCTCGGTGCCTTCTGGACTGACTAATACCGCTTGTCCTCCGGACTCCAAAAGGCGTGCCCATTCGCCCACGGCAATGAATGAGTACCGGGCAATTTTCTCGTCTCCTTCCACGCTTTCCAGCAACGTATGGGCGCCTAAAGGTCGTAATCTAAGAAATGCCGAGATCGGTGTTAATTGATCCACGACGTACCGCCTTACTACTGCACTATGCGCATGATGGGGACTTTCCCAAATTTCTCCCGCCCCCGATTGGTCGAAAAACCCCATGTCGTCCCTCCGCAAAAACAAAAATCCCTTCATCCCAATAACAGGGACGAAGGTTACTCCGCGGTACCACCCCAATTAGACTTTTGCAAGCCTCACCTCAACAATACGGGACTGCTCCGATATTGCCTTCCCGGCTAACGGTGGAAGAATCCGGCCAAGCCTACTAAAGCTTTCGGTTGGCAGCTCCTGGGGCCATTCGGCGGAAATATTTCTCGTCGGTCTCGCACCGTCACCGACTCGCTTAAGAGGGCTTTCCCGCGTACTTTTCCCATTCATCACTTGAACATTTAATTGGTCCTAGTATAATCGCCCATGTCGCATGTGTCAAGTACCGCGTTGCAATAAACTGACTTTATCAGTATACTGTTATTAACAGATAATGTTAGAGAGAAGGCTTACGCAATGATTTCCAGCAGCACTCTGGGCGATGGCACGAAAGTCGCGCGCCCTTCCTGGAAAACGGCCTATTATACCTTTGCTCATTTCTTAAACGATTCCTATCCCAACCTTTATCCTTCACTATTGCCAGTGTTAATGGTCGCCATGCATTTTTCCATTGCCCTAGCAGGTCTTTTAAGCTCTATTGCAGCACTTACCACACAATTGTTGCAACCGTTGATGGGCTTATGGGCTGACCGTGTGGGCACCCGTTATTTTGTAGTCGGAGGTCTGTTTGCCGGCAGTATCATTTCCGCGTCAGCGTTAGCATTTGCACCGTCTTACGGTGTGTTTGTGCTGGCCCTGCTTATCGGCGGTTTGGGAAACGCGGCATTTCACCCCCATGCATCGGCCCTGGTAGGGGAACTGTCCGGTTCTCGCAAGGGTTTAGGCATGAGTTTGTTTATGATTGGGGGCAACATTGGCCGGGCGCTTGCACCTATCGCGGCCACCACAACTTTTTTGTATTTGGGACGTCACGGACTATGGGTGCTGGCCATTCCAGGAACGGCCATGGCTATTGTTATGTGGTTCGTGATGCGTCCTTCTCCTAAGCCCAAGGTGAGACAGGGCAGTATCTGGACCCCGGCGTTTCGCCGCGGTCTCAAACACGCGGGTAATTTGCTTGTCGTCGTTGTGTTACGCAACCTGGCCTCCACCGCAACCCTGACGATGGTCCCTATATTATGGCATACTCTCCACCGACCTCTAGGTGAATCGGCCGCATTGTTGTCTACACTGTTTTTCGTCGGCAGTGCAGGCAATATGACTGGGGGCGCCATTTCCGATAAAGTCGGACCCAAACCCGTGCTAATTGCGTCGGCTGCCCTTTCCAGTATGTTTTTATGGTGGTTTTTGCATGCTAGCGGCCCAGCCCTTTGGTTAAGTATCGGACTCTTAGGTTTCGCCCTTTATTCCACTGGATCCGTGGTCATGGTATACGGCCAAGCATTGTTCCCCGAAAATAAGGGCATGGCTTCTGGTTTGACACTTGGCGTTGGTAACACACTGGGGGCTTTGGGCGTAGGGGGCATCGGGTTGTTGGCCAGCCGCATCGGCACCGTTGGCGCTTTGGAGACCACGGCCTTACTGCTTTTAGTCAGCATTCCTTTCAGCCTGCGGCTTAAGGCACCCACGACTTAAGAGTCAATTAATGGAGCATTTGAGTGGGCAAGGCAGACGCCACCGCGTCATCAACCCACCGCTTCAGAATTTGGTGGCCTTCGTACTCCAATCGCGGATCAGATTCCAAAATATCATGGGCGACTTGACGCACATGCTCCATTAATACTAAATCTTGGACCGGATCTGCCAATTCAAAAGCAGAAAGTCCGTGTTGGCGCAATCCCAAAATTTCTCCGGGACCTCGAATTTTGAGATCCTGCTCAGCCAATTTTAATCCATCAGACCATCGTACCATGGCTGCCATCCGCAATTCAGCCTCTTCGTTCTTAGGGTCAGCTAGCAAATAACAGGTCGCAGGTTTGGTGCCACGTCCAACCCGCCCTCGCAATTGATGTAATTGGGCCAGGCCAAACCGGTCTGCCTCTTCGATTACTATAACAGTAGCATTAGCGACGTCGACTCCTACCTCAATAATTGTAGTGGCCACCAAAACATCGATTTCATGGGCACGAAATGCTTCCATAATCTGCGTTTTTTCTTTCCCTGGCAATTGTCCATGCAGCAAACCAACCCTCCAACCAGGAACCCGCCGCATACCTTCGGCCAACACTGTTGCCGCGGTCACATCCTGGTCGTCGTTCTCGTTCACTAAGGGACAGACCACGTAAGCCTGTTCGCCACTTCGTACGGCCCGGCGCACGAATTCATAGGCGGTGCGCCTCTCACTATAGGGCAAATGGATGGTCGTAATCGGTTGTCGACCTGGCGGCAACCCTTCAATTTGCGACACGTTGAGGTCGCCATAGAGTGTGAGTGCCAAAGTGCGCGGGATGGGGGTCGCAGTCATTACCAGCAAGTCAGGAAAATAGCCTTTTTGAGCTAAATGTGCCCTTTGCCGCACCCCAAAGCGATGTTGTTCATCAATGACCACCAGACCCAATTGGTGAAACTGCACTGAAGGAGACAAAAGCGCCTGGGTTCCCACTACCACCTCAAGCGAGCCGTTGGCGATGCCGTCCCGGACTCTCTGCGCCTGGCTCGCATCTTGACCGGTCAAAAGACCGACCTCAATAGGCAGTGAGACCGTCAAATCTTTTAGAACCCGCCACTGTTGCTCGGCCAGCAACTCAGTGGGGGCCATAAACGCTGCTTGATGGCCTGCATCCACAGTCGCTAGTATAGCTAAAATGGCAATGAGGGTCTTGCCCGATCCCACATCACCTTGCAGCAACCGCAACATAGGCCGTTCGGCAGCTAAGTCGCGGCTAATCGAAGTCCAAGCTGTTTCTTGCCCAGGGGTCAAGGCGTAGGGCAATCGGGTCAAAAATTTTTGAGAAAGGAGGCCTTGCGGATTTTGCCGAATTCCCGCCACTCCGAGGTCCCATTGCTGCATGCGCTTCACCGCTAGCGAGACGCGAAGAAATTCATCAAATACCAGGCGTTTTCGCGCCGCCTCTAACGCCTCTCGTGACGGCGGCCAATGCAAATGCAGGAGAGCTTGCCCACGACCTATCAGCCGTTCGTGATTCAGTAGCTCTTGCGGCAACGGATCGGCCACTTGGGGAGCCAAAATGGGGATGACTTGCTTCATCACTTGCTGCAGCCATCGTTGTTTAATTTCTGCAGTCAGGGGATAAATGGGAACTAAACCGCGTTGCGGGGTCTCTTCCGGTGACAAGACTTCATGATGAGGATGTTTCATAATTAGACGATTTCCCCAATATTCTACATGGCCGCTCAATACCACGAAAACACCGAGTTGCAACTGACGAGTCAGCCACCGGGCATGAAAAAACGTAGCATACACCACAAACAAGCCATCGGTAACCGAAATTCTCAAAATTTGACGCCGGGGATCATAGTCCGCTCGCCCAATTCGCCCCACAATCGTAAAATCCCCGCCACTTTTCACTTCAGACAACGGGGTGATCACGGTGCGATCTTCATGGCGGCGCGGCCACAGAAGCAAAAGATCCCCCTGAGACCAGATCCCTAGCTTTTCGAGTTGCTTCGCTTTCTTAGGCCCGACCCCAGGCAATGCGGTGATTGGTTCGCTTACGCCAATTATTGGACGACGAGATTCATGCTGTGATGTGCGACCCCGCCCGGCACGCTGACGACCTCCGCGTTCAGTTGCGTCTGCCACCACTCTGCCTCCCTGCTCCAATCGTCCTCGTCCCCGGTTAGTGAAGTATATATCGTCACCAGTCGATGGCTCCGGACGACATCTTTCACCGCCGCCAACGCTTCTTGTCGAGTCTTTTTTGGCACATCACCTACCCGATACCCATCGGCGTCCCTTTGGACCACTAATGAGGTGATAATCTCGGCACGTGGCAACAAATTTCTCAAGTTGTCTTCCCAAGAAGCGTCTTCATCATAATCCAAGAATAATTGGCAAGCTATCGCTAGCGACTCCACATAATATCGGTGACCCGCGGTTTCAGGCCCAACCCATAATGTTTCCGGTTTCCTTGCTGCTGGGGAATTCGCATCGACGGCATCGATCCGAACCGGCATTACAGACACCCACTGTGGAAGAATCACCACGGGGCGTAGCTCGCGCTGGGCTAAATGTTGCATTTGGTGGCGCATATCCAGCATCTCTATTTGCACCACTGGTCCTAGTTGAAACAAAAAGCCAATGAGGGATTCCGGTTGCGCCACATGTACGTGCACTTTCAAGGAGAATTGCATTTCTGAAACCACAACCGAGTTTCCATAGCCAGCCAGGAGTTCTCGGACCTGGTTAAGCGGCAAAGAACCTGACCAGGGAGCAATAAGCGCTTCGGTATCATAGGGGAACGGTATGTCTTCGGGCCAGAGACTCGTGGGTATCGCATTCCCCCCACTAATCACTTCCGCGGACAGATCTGCCGTCTCATCTCCCAGGAAAGCCGAGATGATCAGATACAAACCTTCAGCCCCCGCATCAACCACCCCACGGTCTCGCAATACGGACAACAAGCGCGGAGAATCCAAAACGGTTTTACGGGCCGCCACCACCATGTTTTGCAGCACCTGAGCAACGTCTTTTCCTTGAGCATTTTCCGCAAGGGAACGTACTAGGGTGAGCATAGTACCTTCCACTGGTTGGTAGACTCCCTGATAAGCCATTTCCGCCGCCTGCTCCCAGGCGTCACGGAAATCCTGTATCGACCAGGTTTCCTTTTCTCCGCCGCTTTCAGCCATGCCCACTAGAATTTGCGATAGAATTGTCCCAGAGTTCCCTCGAGCTCCGCTTACGGCACCTTGAGCCGCCACACGCACTTGGTGTCCCAAGTGGCGCGACGTACTCTCTTCCATGGCCTCTAAAGCGGCTTGCAAAGTGCCGAGCATATTATGACCAGTGTCGCCGTCAGGGACTGGGAATACATTGATCCGGTCAATCCGCGACACATCACGACGCAGCGCCTGGACCCCCCTTTTTAGCCAAATTCCAAAGTCGTGGGCCGTAATGTAACTTTTCCCTTCCGCTGGTGCCACATGGGTCACTACTTCCGAACTCCTTCGATGTGAATTGCAATACGACGTGGTGATATAGCCACGGCCTCAACAATAACCCGTTCTACCGCACCAATGACAGCCAAACCTACATCCTTGATTTTCACACCATAGCGTACCGTTAGCGAAATATCAATCGTCATTCCCCATGAATCTTGGGTAATCGTTACTCCTTTGGCCAATTGTTCTTGAACCATCTTAGGAGCATCATCTTCGGCATGATGTCGCGTGATCAAACCAACCACTCCGGGGGTGGCAATCGCTGCAGCTCCAGCCAGCGCCGCGAGCACATCATCATGAACCGAAATCTGACCCCACTCGGTGTCTTTGTCCATAGCCTATCCCAACCTTGCAGAGACTTTCTATTCATGGTACCATAGCACGGAATGTTATGGTGTCGGAGGAGGATCCTTCTATGGCGTATCGGTGTGAAATATGCGACAAACACACGGTGTATGGCAATAATGTGAGTCATTCCCATCACAAGACGCGACGCGTTTGGAAGCCCAATATTCAACGTGTGCGTGCCCGTATTAATGGGCGGACTCAACACATTTATGTTTGTACTCGCTGCCTTCGGTCAGGCAAGGTGGAACGCGCAATTTAATTCTGCCTGTAAGCGATGTGTTCCAGGACCGAGAGTGAAATGGGGTACGCCGTGTTGCAGTAATGGCATACGACCTCTGCCCCTAGCTCCTGAATCAACGCGAGCACCTCTTCTTGCGGCAAGCTCTTCAAAATGGCAATGCTTTTTTCCCTACTGCACTGACACTGATAGGCAAACGGTTCCTTGGAATACCATACAATAGGTTCTGGCAATAAATACCGCAACAGATCGTCCGGGCTCTGACCTTCCGACAGGCGGTAACTAAGATTATCCAATTGTTTAAAACGCGATGCGATGTCATCGGCAACCGATTCACTACCAGGAAGTGCTTGGATTACAATACCTCCGGCCCCCGCTACTAATCCATTGGTCCCTATCAAGACTCCCACGGCCACCGCGCTGGGGACTTGTTCCGACTGAAGATAATATCCCGTCAAGTCCTCTCCAATCTCACCGCTAACCAATGCCGTCCGCCCTTCATAGGGAGCTTGTCCAGCTTCTTCGCGGACCACCCGCAAAATCCCTTGATCACCCACTGCCCTTCCCACGGCTAGCTTGCCGTCAGGGCGCAGGGGTAAGTCCACATTGGGGTGCTGTGCCCGCGCTCGAACTAATCCACCTGAGCGAACTTCCACCACCACCCGGCCTAATGGTCCATTGCCGTCAACTTCAATCACTAAACGAAACTCTGTTTTAAAATCAGCGGCGAGCATCACCGCCCCACTGATTAGCCGCCCTAAGGCGGCGGCAGTCACAGGTGACGCATTTTGCACATTTTGTACTTGTTGCGCCGTTTTCGTAGTTCTGGTCGCAATTGCTCGAATCGCGCCATGAGCCGCCGTCGCCTTAACCCGATAGTCTTGCACCCATCACCCATCCTCTGGGAACTTAGTCCCCCTAGTGTTTGTCACGTGCCCAAAATCCTAACACAAACTGCAATACTTTTCCTACCGCGCGCGGTACTTTCACAACCTGCACCCGCATTTTTCGCCACGCTCCTCTCGTCTAGTGCTTACCGTACTAAAAAGAGTCGGTAGCCAACCCAAATTAATAGTCCCCCCACTAGCAACGGACCCAATCCAGCCCACACCAGCCATAATCCGATACCGACCGCCCAAGCCCAAATCGGCAGAACTTTGATAACCAAAACTCCGCCCACTAGTGCGAGTCCGACACCTCCTAGCCTATATGGTAATTGTCGACGGGCCCGCCATGAACCGCGGATGGGATGCATACACTTCCCTCCCTTTTGCTGGGCCTCCAGGTGTCACCAGTCGTGACACTCATCATGGTACGGAGTTTCTAGCAAAAAGGTGCATCACCATTTTGAAATGAATGCCTCTTGCCCAACCAGCAGAATATCAATCCCACCTGGTATGGTACCTGGCGGTACTCCGTCGGCTATTGCAATTAAGGGCCGATGATCGCTTCCACGACGGCGTATGAGTCTCTTCAGCCCCGGTTCCAAGTTTCCATCTGGCGCCTTGATCGTGATTATGTCCAAGCACGTCCAAACCTCTTCCAAGCACCGAAGATCCCAGTTTGCGGCAATGGCCACACCACGCAACAAGCCAACTTCCCATAATGCGTCAAACCATGCAGCCTTCAACGATGAATTCCAGGTGCGAGTCACTATATCGATCCCGCATCTGCGTACCAAGTCCCATCGGAGTATCGGTCCCTCGCTAATCATATGCAAGTCAATAGGCAGATCAGTATGCTGTCGAATGTTGTCCACAGCAAACAATACTCGTTCCCAAGTATGAATCGTCACATCGAAATGAATCAATTCCGTATCAACCGCCAAAACATCCTCTGCCGTTGACACAATCTGGCCACGGCGCGGCGCTGCAGCTAGTTCCATCGCCGCGTCCATTGTTCCAGCATCAGGCGATAATGGCGATACCTTGTCAGTGAAAAGCTGCCCAATTCAACTCCCTCCCTGACATGGCATCCGGGTTCATTGCCATGCAGACAATTAGGGAAACGGCATTGCACTTCGGACCATTCCAAAAACGCGGCGGCAATTTGGTGCGGATCAACTCCGGTTAGTTCTAACGATGTATACCCCGGGGTATCCGCCAACCAAAACTTCTGTATCGGCAACAACCTGACCCATCTGGTGACTTGCTGTCCTCGTCCGATACGGCTAAGTTCCCCCGTTGCGATCCGAGCCTCAGGAATCACCGTTGAAATAAGGGAGGACTTTCCAACACCACTTTCGCCGGTCAGAACCCAAATTCCGGACCGAGGCGTCTTAAGCCACTCTTGTATACCAATGCCAGCAAACACACTAAGAGGCCACACCGGATATCCGATGGATCGATATAATGCCACAAACCGGTCGACCCTTTGGCGATCTTTTACCAAATCGACTTTCGTCAAGATGATTTCAATCTTAATGGTTGCGATCTCTGCCATGATTAACCTTTTGTCTAGTAATTCCAAATTTCCGGAGGGGTCATTCAATGTAAAACAGGCAAACAGGCCGGTCACATTGGCTACCGGAGGTCGTTTGAGTTCGAGGCCCCGGGGCAAGATTTGTGTAATGATGGCTTCGCCGTTATCAGTGGGTTCGAATGCCACTTGGTCTCCTACCATAATGCGGCCTATATCGCGTTTTACGCGCCCCCGCATATAACACAAATAGTGGTCACCCGATTCCGTGGTGACCGTCGGTCGATTTGCCTCTAAAAGAATGACCGTTCCTTGCAACGTCACTTTAGGTACCGTTCCCCGGTGAGCTTGGGGGAGTCGGGTTCCCGACGTTAGACGTTAGTGCCGTCGGCGCCTGGGGCTGCCCATTTAAGTATGGTTCCAGTTGCCCCGAGGAGCCATACCAGACGACCGTAAAACTCACAACTTTTCCGGGGTTTACTAATTGGTAGAACACCTCCTGGTTGTCCGCGCTATCGGTCACTACGACTTTCAGGACTGATTTTGGCGCCGCGGTTGACGGAATCTGCCAGTTGATTTGATTTACATTTTTTGGCAAGTTCGCACTTTGCGGGCTGGGGCCTTCAGATATGGTCACGTTGACTTGTGTCGCATTTCCAATGGCAGCGTATGGTTCAGGAGTCTGATCAATAATGGTATTGACTGGCTGAGTGCTATATGTCTGGGTGGGGGTTCCCACCGCCAAGTTCAAGCCAATGAGCTCGCTGGCAGCCTGAGATACAGTAAGCCCTTCTAAATATGGCATAATTTGGGCAGATATCGAAGGCCCGTTAGAGACCCATACGGTTACGGTACCCTTCTGGGCCAAAAGTGTACCGGCCGCCGGAGACTGTCTAACCACAAGCCCTTGCGGTTGCTGGCTGTTGATGTGATGTACTTTAATATTCAAGAGTTCTGTTTTGAGTTCTTGTTCCGCCAAAAAAATATCTTGTCCTTTGACATTAGGCACTGTGACTTGCACGGGCCCTGAGGACAGCACCAATTGAACAATCTGACCCTGCTTTACTACCGTACCAGGATTGGGAATTTCGTTCACGACAAAATTTTTGGGAAGGTGGGCCGACGACGCTTTCCCAACCACCTTCAGATGTAAACGAACCCCTTCCAAGTGCATCTTCGCACTCACCAAAGATTGCCCCTTTACATTAGGTACGGCGACCGACGGTACATTGAGCCAACGGATCAATGCATAATAGCTACCTCCGGCCAATAGCAAGAGCAAAACCGCCGCGACAACCCATGGCATCCACTTGGGGCGCCCTTTTTTCTCGTGTTTCTTTATGGGTGGCTTCCCAATTTCAGCCACCGCACCACGACTTGGGGACGGTGTCCCGACCTGGGGTTCCATGATGGGCGATTCCACACCAGGTGACAGTACCCGTGCCACATCGTTGCGAAATGCCTGGGTAGTACGATATCGTTCCGCAGGATCCTTAGCCAGGGAGCGTTCCACAATTTGACTAACTTCTGTCGGAATCTCTGGTCGTAGGCTTTGCACCTTGGGGGCGTCATCTTGTAGGTGTTTGATAGCAACACCTATAGCACTCTCCCCTTCGAACGGGAGTCTGCCGGTGAGCAATTCAAAAAGCACCACCCCTAAGGAATACAAATCTGATTGAGGTCCTACCGCCTTCCCCCGCGCCTGTTCCGGACTTAAATACTGTACCGTGCCCAACATGGATCCGGTGTTGACGAGTGTTCCTGAAGTCGCCGCATAGGCGATGCCAAAATCGGTGACTTTAGCCGTACCGTCTTCGGATAACAAAATATTTTGCGGCTTGATATCACGATGCACCACTTTTTTGCTATGAGCAGCTTCTAGACCCGTAGCGACCTGATCAACAATGTCTAGGGCTTCCATAATGGGTAATGGCGCTTCCCTGTCGATTTTGCTGCGAAGCGGTTCGCCGACTACTAGTTCCATCACCATGTAGTGGATATCCGGTTCTTCGCGCCCAACATCATACACTTGGACAATGTGCCGATTGACTAGAGATGCCGCCGAACGTGCCTCTTGATCAAATCGGCGTACAACTTCATCGTCCCCCGCCCACTGATGTTTTAAAATCTTCACGGCGACCAGACGGTTCAAGGTTAAATCGCGAGCGCGATAGACTAACGACATCCCGCCCGTCCCAATTCGTTCTAAAATTTCATAGCGCCCACCTAACACTTTACCCACCATCGGCGTCACCTACATCCTGGGACACTTCTGCCAACACCACGGTGATATTGTCCGGGCCTCCTTGGGACAGCGCGGTTGCTATCAAGGCGTCAACTAAATCTTGGCCAGAAAATTGTAAGCTCATGCGTAATATGTCCTCATCTGCTACAACGGAAGATAATCCATCAGTACACAATAATAGACGATCTTGCCAATTCCACGTCTGATCGGCCACGTCAATTCTAACTCGATCAAAGGGCCCTACGGCACGGGTTAAAACATGACGCCGCGGATGTTGCCTAGCCTCATCATGAGTCAAGGAGCCAGCCCTTTCCATTTCGCCGGCCACGGAATGGTCGGCGGTCAGGCGAATGGTTTCGTCGGGGGTTAGACGATACGCCCGTGAATCGCCCACGTGCGCAAGCAACAATCGGTTCGGATATAAGATCGCCGCCGTTAACGTAGTCCCCATCCCGTGCAATGTCTCTGCTTCTTGACTCATCTGGAACACCCGGCGATTAGCCAAAGCCACGGCAGAGACCAATCGCGAGGCGTCTTTGATTGTGATGCCGACCGCATCATCCAGTGTCTCTAAGGCCAAACGACTGGCTTCTCCCCCGCTGGGTCCGCCACCAATGCCGTCAGCCACCGCCACTAAGTATCCCTTAAAATCCACCGCCCGCATCAGCAAGTTGTCTTCATTGCGCAGACGCACCAGCCCACGATGCGACTGTCCGTAGGTCTTTACCGTAAAATCTCCTCCTCGCGGCGACGTAACTGGCCACACGCGGCATCAATCTCTTGTCCTAACTCTTTTCGTATCGTACAAGAAATTCCACGATCTTGCACTAATTGTTGAAACTGTCGAACTCGTGTCATCGGCGAAGGTTTAAAGGAGTGCTCTTCGACAGGATTCCAGGGGATGAGGTTCACGTGACATGAAAAATCGTGAACCAAGTCAACCAATTCCCTGGAGTTATCTAAAGAGTCGTTGACACCGTCTAGCATCAGATATTCAAACGTGACCCGCCGCCCCGTAGTTTCACCGTAATATCGGCAGGCTCCTATCAATTGGGCTAATGGGAACGCCTTGTTTACCGGCATGAGCCTCAATCGCAATGGATCGGTGGGCGCATGCAGAGAAACTGCCAGAGTTACCGGTAATCCTTCATCGGACAATCGATAAATGGCTGGCACCAAACCACTGGTAGATACCGTGACATGGCGATAGCTCAACTGAAATCCCAAAGGATGATGCAAGAGATGTAAAAATTTGACCATTGCATCATAATTGTCTAACGGTTCACCAATGCCCATCAAATCAACGCGACTTACTTTTTGACCACGTTTGCCCAAGACTTGGTTCGCATAGCGCACCTGGTCCAGCATTTCTCCAGCAGACAAGTTTCGTCTCTTGCCCAGAATACCGGATGCACAGAAGTGACAGCCCATATTGCACCCAACCTGTGAAGAGACGCATACGCTATAGCCATAAGGATGCGGCAATAAAACGGTTTCCACCAGGTTCCCGTCATGAAGTCGCAACAAGAGTTTTGTAGTGCCATCATGCGCTTGTTGCACTTTTTCCGCTGCCAGTCGCTTAAGTGGAAACCGAGAAGCTACCGTCGTCCTCAATGTTTTAGGCCACACCGTAATATCATCATAGCTGGTTGCTCCATGTTGCCACAGCCATTCAAACAATTGGCGTCCCCGAAATCGTGGCTCCCCTATTTCGGCCACCGATTTTTCCAATTCTTCCGGGGTCATTGAAAGCACGTCAGGGTCCTTTGCATCCATAGTCTCGCTATCCTCTCTAAGTTAGTATTTACCTTGCCACTAATTTGCGTCATTGCCCTTGACGCCGTCATCCTCCGCATCCTTTAGTAAACGGGCGATAAAAAATCCGTCCATCCCGTAATCTCCGGGAACTATCGTGAGCATTCCGTCAGTGGACGCAGCGTTTAGCAATGGGCTAGGCAAATAAGGAATCACCGAGTCCGTATGGACATTGGCAAACTGTTCCACAATGGTCGCCACCACCTCTGTAGTTTCCTCCGGCTCTATGGAGCACGTACTATAAACAATGGTCCCCCCTGATTCGGTTACGTCAATTGCCGCAGCCAACAAGTCTCGCTGCAGTGTTTGGTTCTCAACCAGGTTTTGTTCCTGCTTACGCCACCGCGCATCCACTCGGCGACGCAACACCCCTAGATTACTGCACGGGGCATCGACTAACACCTTGTTAAACGCCTGAGTTCTTCCGATGGTTGCCAATATTGACTTGGCGTAGCCAATTTGGCTGGTTACCCCTTCTATTACCCCAAGGCGCTCCAAGTTTTTTCGTAACAACGTCAGACGGGGTGCGGACGCATCCACGGCTAAAATTTTTGCCTGACCATGGGTCAACTCGGCCAGGTGACCGGTTTTCCCTCCAACCCCGGCCGTGAGGTCCAAAATGCGGTCCCCAGGCTGAGGATCCAGCACATGAGAAACCAGCATGCCACTTTCATCTTGCACCGATACCCATCCTTTTTGAAACCAGGGAAAATCTTCAAGCCACAGAGAGCCCATGACCCGAATTGCTTCCGGAACATACTGGGAAGGTTCCGCCTCGATGTTTAACTGCCGCAACTCTTCCAATATCTCATCTCTAGAGGCTTTAGTGCGATTGACGCGCAAGGTCAACGGCGGGATTTTGTTGTTTTCCGCCAGAATTTCTGGCAATCGACTCCCAAACCGTTCTGCCCAACGAGCAACCAACCAATCCGGGTGGGAATATTGCACGGCCAAAGTGAGGTTGGCAGGCTCATACTGTTGCCCGCGTCGCAATACCGCATTAACTAGGCGGGACGCTTTTGGCTGGATCGCTTTGGTTTGCTCTACCGCAGCGTTGACAACAGCATAGGCTGGGATCCGACTCAAAAATTTCAATTGATAAAATCCCATACGGAGAATGTCCCTTATGTCTGGCTCCAACTCTTGCCGCACAAACGGCTCCATAACTGCGTCCAGGTACCGACGCTGGCGCAAGACTCCATATACTAATTGGGTCAGCAACGCCCGATCCTTTGCTGACAAATTGGTTGCATGATGCGACGCGGTTAAAGCTTCCGCCACGGGAACATTATTACGTACCCGCCCTAACGCCAATAACGCCTCTTGGCGCGCTACACCCCATGCCTTCATGTGAGAAACTCCTCGCCATTGAGTCTAATACCGCGGCCCCACTCCGCCCCGGTCATCAAGCGTTTGCCTGACGGTTTGACGAGCAACAAACGGATAGCCCCACCGCCTGTTCCCACTATTGCTCCCTCTTTGTCAATCCGTAACTGACCCGGCGCTAACCCAACCGTTGCTTCGGGCTTAACTTTTAAAATTTGCAACCGCTGAGCCCGAAACATAGTATAAGCGACGGGACTAGGAGTCATGCTGCGCACCAGGTTCACGAGCTGCTCATCCGACTGTTGCCATGTGATATGCGCCTCTTCCGGAGAGAATTTGGGGGCATAGGTCACGCCCTCGGATGACTGCATCACAGGTGTCAAATGGTTGGCCATCAAATCCGAAAGGTTTGCGATGAGAAGATCCCGTCCCGCTATCGCCAGTGATTGGGTGAGATCTCCTAACGTAGCACTACGACCGATGGCTATTGAAACTTGCGATAAAATGGGGCCTGAGTCAATCCCATCGTCCATGGTCATTAACGTTACCCCGGTCACGGAATCCCCGGACCGGATGGCCCAAGCAATGGGGTTCGGCCCCCTCCAGCGTGGCAACAAGGAGGCATGCAGATTCACAGCGGCGATTGTTGGCAACGATAGGAGCCAAGGTCTAAGGATTCGCCCATAGGCTGCCGTTACAATTAAATCAGGCGCAAACTGACGCCACGTGTCGCGAAAATCCACCATCCGGATGGGACGGTCTAACGGCAACCCCTTTTCCTGTGCCCATTGAGATACGGGAGAGGGGATTGGCAGCAACTTTCTCCCGGCACAAGCATCAGGTTGCGACACCACCCGCATCACCACTCCTGATTGCTCGGACAGTCCTTGCCCAATAATGCGCGCGTACTCCGGCGTCCCCATAAAGAGAATACGAACCGTATTATTATTATTATTATTAATCAACCACAACCTCTTTTCGTCGTAGCTGCAGCTCTTCGTCACTCACAATCCGAATCGCACGGTCAGTAAATAATATACCGTCAAGATGATCAATTTCGTGTTGCAAACAGCGCGCCAACAGCCCATTGGCTTCAAGCCACACTTGATGGCCGTCGCGGTTTAATCCAGTCACACGCACGGAATCTGCGCGACTTACTTCTCCCACCACGTCGGGAATGGACAAGCAGCCCTCCAATCCCACTTGGCTGCCTTGGGCAAAGAGTATTTCCGGATTGATCAGCTCAATTAATCCATCTCCTACATCCGCCACCAAGACGCGCTTAGCAATCCCAACTTGTGGAGCAGCCAACCCGATACCCGACTCGTGTTGCATAGTGGCCGCCATCTCGTCAAGCAAGCGACGTATGACGCTATTAACCGTCTTCACCGATTTTGATTTGCGGCGGAGCACCTCGTCTCCGACCGTCCGAATTTCCAGCACGCGTGTGACCTCCTGCTCTACAACATAAAGTATGGGTCTGCCGTAATACTGAGTTCAGAGTACTCACTCTGCATGTTCAATAAAATACGGCTCACTGCCAATTCCGCAGATGTTGTTCTAACCAAAATATGATAACGGTAATGATTGCGGATTTTCAACAAAGGTGCAGCACTGGGACCCAGTACCTCCGCTGCATTTTCTGCCAGACGAAGCGCCAATTGTTCCCCTAATTGTTGTGCAACCCGCCTGACTGCCTGCTCATCGACTCCGCTGAGTTCCAACAACCATAAACTGCCAAACGGAGGGTAACCCAATTCTTGGCGCATCTCCAGTTCTTGACGGACGAAGGCATCGACGTCTTGGGTCATTGCATGGGTTATCGCGTAATGCTCAGGGTTGTATGTCTGCACCACAACCTGCCCAGGGTCAGCGCCCCTTCCAGCACGCCCTCCAGACTGCACCAGCAGTTGAAAAGTGCGCTCGCCACTGCGAAAATCCGGGAAATGCAGCCCCAAATCCGCAGCCACAATGCCCACCACCGTCACCCGTGGGAAGTCCATGCCTTTGGCAATCATTTGTGTTCCCACTAATACATCGGCCTGTCCTTGGACAAAAGTGCGATACAACTGGTAGTAGCTGTCACGCGAGGTGAGGCTATCGCGATCGGCGCGCACTATCCGCGCCTTTGGCCAAAGACGCTGCACCTCGGCCACCACCCGCTCGGTTCCCGCACCAAAATACCGGATCTTATCACTATGACAGGTCGGGCAATGAGTCGGCATCGGCAGGGTGAAGTCGCAATAATGGCACCGCAAATGATTATGGTCGCTATGATAGGTTAGGGTAACCGCGCAATGCGGACAGCCTAGTGCCTGTCCGCAAGATCGACACAAAACAAATGTCGAGAACCCACGGCGATTTAAAAACAGCAATACTTGTTGTTCCCGCTCTAGTGCTGTGTTAATGGCTTCAATTAAGATTTTGCTAAACATGCCCCGATTACCAAATTCTAACTCCTGACGCATATCTACTACTCGCATTTCCGGCAAACTGCGCTGCATCACTCGGCTTGGCAGCTTGATCCAGCCGATTTTTCCCTGACGCGCTTTCCATGCTGTTTCCAGGCTCGGAGTAGCGGAACCCAAAATTAAGGTAGCGCCAAAAGTCGCTGCCCGACGCTCCGCCACCTCCCGGGCATGATACCGGGGATGATCTTCCTGTTTATAACTGGTTTCTTGTTCCTCATCGATGACAATTAACTGCAATTGTTGAAACGGGAGAAACACTCCTGAGCGGGCAGCAATCACCACCAACGGTTCGTCCGTTTGAACTGTGTGCCACAGTTGCGCTCGTTCCCCGTCCGTTAAATTGGAATGCCATACATAGGTGGAATTTGGAAATCGCGCACTGAACCGTTCCCAAGTTTGAGGCGTCAGCGCAATTTCCGGTACCAGAATCAAGGCTTGGCCCCCACGTTGCAACACTTCTTGCAAAGCTGCCAAATAAACCTCGGTTTTACCGGAGCCCGTCACCCCTTCTAAAAGCCACTGATGTCCAGGCGAGTTTACAATAGCGGTTATGGCAGCCAACTGGTCTGCATTGAGCCGGTAAGGCGATGGATTAGTTCGCAACTTTTTGACTTTTACGTCCCGCGTGGCCAACACCGACCCTTCGGCAACCAACGCCTTAAGCAAAGGCCCATATTTGGCGAATACCTGTTGCATCTCCTCCCGTGTTGTCTGGGGATGTTCGCGAATCCACTCCCATAAGGTCTGCTTATGGCTGGATCTCCCGGTGCGTTCTCCTACCGTTTGATAATGCCAGATTACCTTAGGTTTTATTCCGCGTCGAACCGCCGAGGGGATCATTGCCCGCAATGATTGGGGCAGAAAGCAGACATAACGTTCCGCCATCCATTGCGCTAAATCAATCATTTCCTGTGTCAGTACTGGATATGGATCCAAGGGGGCTGACACCGATTTCAACTCAATTTGGGCAGGTTTGGTATCGGATATCGCTACCACAATTCCGATGGCGTTGCCGGTTCCTAACGGCACTTCCACTCTGGTGCCGCTGACTAGTTCCATTCCCTCCGGAATTTCATAAGACCACGCCCGATCTAATCCGCGTACGGGTCGATCGATCACTACCTGTGCAATTTTCATCCGCCAACCTGCATCAGCATTAAAATTTCTGCGATCATAGCTAGCGTTCCTCCCGAAAGGAGAGCCTCCAACTGAGCCGTCACTAGTCCGCTAATTGCCTGGATTTCAGTTTGCAAGCTCCGTACGCTGAAAGTAATCACGTCGCCATTATACACTGGGTTAATAAAACGAAGGCGATGCAATCCGTAAAAAGCTATTACTTGCGGTGCTTGCAGCGGTACCAAACCAAACGGCAGACTCAGCACAGCCAGCCCAGGTAAAATTGGCAACCTGTAGCGCGTGGCGGCAGCATAGCCGACGTCTAAGTGAAGCGGGTAATGATCGCCACTCCAACCAGCAAATAATTGTCGGTCACTGGCCACAACGCCGCGTGGCACACTTTCCCAGTAGTCTCCGGCTTGCATCTCGGAAAATGGGCGATCAAACATATGGTTCCTGACCATATAATTCAACAAGGCGCTTCCATATCTTCTGGGCTGAGATCTCTTTGGATTCCTCGTTGATCGCGGTATTGCCGCCAAACTTATCAATAATCTGGGCATGATGTTCGTAATTGCCAAATCCCAGGCTCGCCCCCACCGGGTTCGCGACAATTACGTTCAGATGCTTTGCCTCCAATTTGCCTTGCGCCGAAGCCACAACATTGTCGGTTTCCGCAGCAAAACCCACTAAAAATTTTTTGCCACCGTACTCCTGTCCTAAATCCGCAAGAATGTCAGGGTTTGCGGTGACCTCCCAGTACCCGGGAATATCGGACTTGTGTAGTTTTTGCTTAGCAGACGCGGTCGGCCGAAAATCGGATACTGCCGCCGTTGCCACCACAATGGAGACCGATCCTACGACATCCCAAACGACGTGGCGCATGTCTCGCGCGCTGACCACCGGTATGGACGTGACTGACGGGTGCAAGGTGCCGAAGTCGGCACCTCGAGGCCCATGCACATAAATAACCCGAGCCCCCAAAAATGCAGCTTCTTGAGCCATTTCAAATCCCATCCGCCCAGTAGCTGGATTGGTTATCGCGCGCACTGGATCAAAATGTTCCCAGGTTGCTCCCCCAGTCACCAACACCTGAATCCCAGACAATGCTTTGGGAATGGGTGCATGTTCAATGGCCCGTACCAAAAATTCCGGATCGACAAGGCGTCCCACCCCCTCATCACCGGAAGCAACGCGGCCGGCCACCGGTCCCACTATTTGTGTATCATCGGCTGCCAATTTGGCGACATGCTCTTGAGTGCGAGGATGAAGCCACATCTTAGGCTCCATAGCGGGCGCTATGACAACAGGGCCGCGATAACTCATACATGTCAGAGATAACAGATCAGTAGGTTGACCTAACGCTAAGCGAGACATAATGCCCACCGTGGCAGGCACTATCACCAAAACTTCGGCCCACTTCCCCAACTTTACGTGCGAAATCGGCCCGGCAGGCTGGTCTGTTACCAACACCCCGACAGGCCGACCCGACAGTGCCTCAAACGTCAATGGCTGAATAAACTTTTCTGCGCCTTCAGTCATCAATATTTGCACTTGATGCCCTCGCTGCACCAGGCTAGATACCACTATGGCTGCTTTGTAAGCAGCAATACCGCCAGACACCCCCACAATAATGCGCATTGCTATTTAATTCCGACCGGAGGCACTTCCACATGAATGAGACCCTGATGAATTTCTTGCAACGCAATGGTGACCGGTTTGGTCGCTGTAGCGTCCATCAGTGGTTGGTGTCCGTCCATAATCGCCCTACCTCTACGAGCGGCAGCCACAACCAACGCATACTTGCTTTCAGTCTGGTTGGTCAATTCCTGTATCGTTAGTCGACGGCCCATAACTTATTCGGCTTCCTCCTCGTCATCCTCTTCTAACTCGGGCGACGATGTTTCGCGACTGCTCAACCGGTTCGCCACGGTTTCGGGTTGCACTGCCGATAATATCACATGATCGCTATCGGTAATAATAACGGCACGCGTACGTCGGCCGTAGGTTGCATCCACTAGTACCCCCTGGTCCCGGGCTTCAGTAATGATCCGTTTAATGGGGGCTGAGTCGGGACTCACGATCGCCACAATGCGGTTAGCCGAGACAATGTTACCGAAGCCAATATTCACCAGCTTTATGTCCAAGCTTAATGCCTCCCAAATTTCTCAAGTGGTATTGCAAAATTCGTGATACGCGAAGAATTTGGTAGAATTCTAATGCTATTCATGATACGGGTCACTCTGTCGGGTGTCAATCAATCGCCCCCATGGAGATGCAGTGAAATCTGCGCACTCAACCATAGAGCGCCCGAATCATGGCCGCGTTACGTTCTGCTTCCATCCTTTTCACAATCGCAGCCTGGGTAAATTGCTCCGCCCCGTGAAACACCCCAGGCCACACGTGGAGTTCGACATTGGTCCCATCGTGCATCAAGCGTTCGGCAAACGCGACGCATTCATCACGGAACACCTCAATATTGCCCACCGTGACGAACACGGGAGGTAGGTCTTGAAGATTGTATGCACGTCCTGGAACGGCATAGGGCACAATCACGTCGCTGCCCCATAAGGCGCCTAAATAAGCCTGCCATCCGAGGAGGTTGTCCGAGCGAGTCCATATCGGAGCATCGGCAAAGTTTAGGGCTGAGGGACTGGAGTTGCGATCATCCAGCATGGGAGCATTGAGCATAATTAACCGCAACCGTGGTCCTCCATAATCCCGCACCATTAATGCCGTAGCTGCAGCTAACCCCCCTCCGGCGCTGGTTCCATACATAGCCATACGGCGGGAATCGATCAGCAACTCGTCAGCATGATCGACCATCCAATGAAGTCCTTGAAAACAATCCTGCACAGGCCCTGGATAGGGAGTTTCGGGCGCTAGGCGGTAGTCCACGGAAACTACCACGGCATTCCATTCCAGCGTCCAGCGGCGGCAATCAAGTTCCAAGGAATCAAGGTTCCCTAGAACTAAACCCCCGCCATGAATCACATACACCCCGGGCAGAACACCAGACCCTAATGCTGGACGGTAAATTCTAAGCGGTACCGGGGGCGTGTTGTTAGTTCCTGGGACTTGCCGATTTTCTATACTCACACCAACGGGTGCCGCTCCTCGTTGCAACTGTTCCAAGACCCGCGCGTTATTGATCCGCCGTTGCCGGGGCAGATCATCCCAGTCAATAGGCTCAAGGGCCATTTGCGCCAACAAAGACGCCAATTCCGGATCCGTCTGGGGATGAAACATCGGTAAATCCACTCCTTTGACAACAGTGCAAAGTATGGCCATCATAGCACGACAGGTAATGCATCGACAACCACAGTGACAATCCGTTTTCCATTACGTTTAACCTGCCCCAAAAATGGGAAATTGTGGGAAGGGCACAATCACCCATGCCCCCCCGGGCCGTCCGGATCAGGATCTGGGCCCGATCCCCCTCGTCATAACTTGCGCATTCTGGCACCCCTCCTCCCAGCGTTTTCGGATATACTCATGGTAGGGTTTCAGTTTACTGCCACGGGAACGCCGGCCCCGGTTGTTCCCGTGGGTGCCTTGTGTCACCACTTTCTGGATCGTGTCTCATCAGCGCCCAGACTAGGGCCGCCAACGTTTTCCGTTGAGATTTGCGCAAGGCTCCGTGGGTCGCAAAGTATTCTGTGATAGACGCTAACTTGAACAGGATGGTCCTCCTCGAAGGGATTTGTTGCTCCTCACACCTTCGACAGAGCGACCATCCATTTATTTGAGAGAATATTCCGTCTTTTTACCAAACAAAACTGGGGATGGGTCAGGATTGTGATACTTCTATCAAACTGTGCGGTTTCAAATTCCTCCGTACACGCCACCACCGAGTCTCCCCGTATCCAAGTCCGATGAGGTTTCCTTTATACCGTTAATGACGCAGTTTCGGGGGCAAGAGTCTCGTAAGGCCTTGGATGCTTTATATTGCCATTTGCACGTTTTGGGTCATGCCATGGGCTAGTGAACACCCGAACGACATGCACGTTAGGCAGGAATGGGACGGTCTCCTCAAAACAGGGGCTTTTGCCGTGGGTGTCGTACACGGGCGACCTCAGGCTGTTCGTCGGCGCCGCGGACTACGAAGACGACGAACCTTTTGGATCGGACATCGACCAGGCAACGTTTGACGGGAAGCACCTCTCCATGAACGGATACGACTGGGTATGGGAGGTCATCGAACCCTCGGAATGGCTCAAGTTTTTGAACGATGGCATACACTACTTCGTCCCGAATGGGCGGGGCCGGGGGCTGCAATGACAACCGCCATTGGTCATGGTGGCGAAGGTCGTTTAAAGCGGTACCCCGAAAGGTTACGCGACCACCCAAGTCATTCGCCCTTTGCGAGCTCTTGGCGGAACATCTCTAACACTTCGCGCGCCTCATATGATGGCCCAGAATACTCCTGTGCGGCCTCGAGAGCCATGGCCATCTCGTCAAGGTCTTCCAGTTCAATGACACCGGGTATCCGGATCACTAAAAAGCGGTCACCGTCAGCTTCCACCAAAGCTTCCCCGCTTTCCGTGGCAGTCCGGAGCCTGTTTGCCAGGTCCGCATCTCGTACGACTTTTGTTGCCATCCGCGTCCCTCCTCTTCGTATGTCAATTATAGCAGTTCGGTTCTGGTTGGCGAGACCATTAATGTACGTCATTAATAATCAGCTTTCGGGGGCGTTCGTACATTAGTCCTTGGCCCCGCCTGCGCTGCACGGATTAGATCCTCCATTGGAATACCGGTTCCCCCATGGAGCACCAGCGGTACTTGAATTTCCCGGTAGATGTCGGCCACCCGATCCACCTGGATCTTCGGCATCTTGGTATATAATCCGTGGGCATTACCCACTGCGACGGCCAGCGCATCTACGGATGCCTCTGCCACAAACATCCGGGCTTTCGCGACACTGGTGAGGAGCGCTTCCTCGTCTTCATCGCCATCTTCCGCACCCCCGACGTGCCCAATTTCGGCCTCCACTGAGACTCCCGCAATCCGTGCGATGCGCACCACCTCACTGGTCCGCAAAATAGTAGGGGCATCTCGAGGGTCGATCCGTCGTACATCACCGAGGTGAATCCCAATCGAATTCCCGCGACAATGGCTTCTAGGCTGCCCGCATGGTCCAAATGTAGGACGAAAGGGTTGGGGCTATGGTCCAACCGAGGGATCACGGTATCCCGAATGAAGGAGGGGCCCAGATCCTTAAGGTACCGCTCCGAAATTTGAAGGATGAGAGGGACTTTATATGTTTCACCAATCTCGGTTAATACTTGAAAGCCTTCCACACTGGTAATGTTAAAGGCCATTCGCGCCAAGGGAGCCTCGCGGAAAATGCTAACCAAATCCACCAACATGAGGAACCCCCCCTTTTTTTCGTTACTAAGGTACATGCCATCGTGCTTGAGAGTTGACTCCCGCATTGTCTCTAACAAGGTCTTCGACATCGATGCCCCAGTTGGCTTAACGAATTGCCGCAGGACGCCAACTTGACACATCTTGTCCTATCCCATCCATGG
Organism: Bacillota bacterium; assembly: GCA_021797515.1. Taxonomy (GTDB): domain Bacteria; phylum Bacillota; class Sulfobacillia; order Sulfobacillales; family Sulfobacillaceae; genus Sulfobacillus_C. The sequence goes on from JAJZZP010000067.1 coordinate 102,467, forward strand.
CGCCCATGGCGGCGCCACTCACGCTGCTCCATTCCCCTAGAGTAGAAATTCCCACTTGCAACGGTCGCCGATTTGGTGTGGTATGCTCGCGAAGCAACTGGCGCGTAGATCCATACACCTCTTCTATGAGGGACTGATCCAGTCCTCCGATTACGATAGTTTCGAGGTCGAGAACGTTCACAATACTCATCAGCCCATAGCTCAAAGTACGCGCCGCGGTCTCCTTGTCCTCGGCGGTGATACGGCGTAAGGATTCTAAGCCTCCTCTTGCGGAAAGCTTAGTGCCGTGCGCTAGAGATAGCGGTGCCGCCGTGAGCTCCACACACCCTCGGTTGCCACAGAAACACGGCGGACCCTCGGAATCGATGCCCACGTGACCAGTTTCCACACTGCTGATCCGTGGATCCTCTGCCCCCTCACCACGTCGCACCACCGCTCCTCCGATCCCAACACCTAGAAAAACGTAGAGCCAGTGCTTGGCGAGATTGGCCCCGTTGAACCAGTCCTCGGCCAACGCCGCATAACTTCCGTTGTGACCAAGATAGATGGGTGTGGCTAGAATTCGCTCAGCAATCACTTGTGCTACCGCCTCCCGTGGTTCCCACGCCAGCTGAAATGTGGGAAGTCCGACACCAACCGTCATGATGCGCAACTTTTTCGCTTCGACCAGGGGCGCAATAGTGTCCATGGTGTGCCCAAGGTCTTCCAACGCGGGCCGCCCATCATCCAAAGGCGTTTGCCAGGTATCCTCAAGATCCCCCGCCAGGGTTACCAGACCCCATAACACATCAAATCGGCGCACTGTCACACCCAGCACTCTCATCTTCATGGCTCCCACGCAAAGTCCTACGCGAGACCGCCCACCTCCACCTACCGTGCGATGCCGGGCCTCGGTTTCTTGAACTAGCTCGGCGTCGATAATCCGACGGACAATTTGACTCACTGCAGCCGACGTGAGACCCGTGATGTTGGCTAACTCCACGCGGGATATCCCGCTGCATCGACGAATCGCACGAAAGACAGCGATTTCTCCCACAGTTTGGACAATTCCGTTCAGCGTAGTTCCCCCTTGTCTTCAATACAAGACAATAATAAAACTAGGTTAGTAAACTTTGTCTATGAAATTCAGCTCTTTATTCTCGCGCGATTCGAATTTATTTATTTAGAAGAACTCGGACCCACACTAACTTTTCCGGTAGGGTTTCAACCATGACGCAAACTATTACGAAGATTTAAATCTGTCCCGTTCGGACCCCGCTTAAACGGACCATCAAAACTTCCTCCGGCCATATGGACGCAGGGCCGTCTTGTAGGCTGCTCTAACCGGTAATCAAGGATGCTAGGGTTAGGGCGAGGCGTGGGTCAACTTTCCCGAATGTGGCCTCGAAGTGAACACTATCGTGCTTTCAAGACTTTCTCGACTTCTCCATCATATCGAAGTGAGGCCCGACGAGTTAACCGAGTCCGTTTATGAGAAAATTCAAGCCATGCTAATCCAATCGGCGCAACTCGACCCCGCGTATCAGGCTCTTAATGCGATAAACATGGCCCTGTGCCACCTCCAAGTCCAAAGTCGAGAGGTTTCCGGCTTGACAGCGATCCCTGTCTACGCCAACGGGATTGGTCCCGAAAAAGTGGGGCAACGAGTCGAAGCCGCATTATCCGGAGGTTTTACCATCGTTAAGATTAAAGTGGGTTTTAACCGCGACATCGTTCATAAAAATTTTGTAATGGCTCAAAAAATTGCCGGACGAGGAAAGGGCACATTGGTGTCAAGTTAAGTGATCCTGTTTATAGAATGGATTGACTAATTTCTCAAATTTAGCGATTTACGAAACATCCGACCCGGGTCTAACTGGCGTGAGATAAGATGTGGTTAAGATTAGAGAGAATTTCTTCGGCGAAGGTCCCATCGGGGCCTATTTTGGAAATATTCCATACATGCGTATACGTAACGTGACGCTGCGATCCGGCGCCGGATCCACCAACGACTGCGGATCCTTGCCCCCTAAATATTGCTTCACACCGTGAAAGGTGACCTCGATGGGCCACCGCAAGAATAGGTCTTGACAACGCCCGAACCCGTGCGCATCGGGGACGCCTTCGGAAAATGCCCGATAAGTCAGCAGGAAGACGGTGTGTGTTCTCTGTTTGAGCCGAAATCGTAGGGATACCGCATATTCGGCCTGACCCCAGTAGGTTTAGGTATACGGCAGAGGGTTGATTCGCGGAACTCGGGGTAATTTCATACACACGCACCGTTTCCAAGGTTATCTAGCCATTCGGATCCAAAATGATTTTGCCAACCAATTCGTATGGATAGACCACGGCAAAGCCCAAGAACTTTTTCGCAATCGTTGATGTATCAATCGGTGTCCCTGTCCTGTGGTCAATTGATTCCCCCAGACGAGCCACCACCCGTTCGATAGCTCCCACATTGAATTCATTCTCGAATCGCCATTGATATTGGTTGGCGTCATAGAAATTCCAATTGCCGCCTGAGGAGAACAAAATCCAGGGTTCCGGTGCCAAAGACAGTTGCTCCACCCCAACGAATTTGATGACACCCCGGCGGTTCCCAAGCGCCAAGTGACCACGAAATTCCCACGACCGAACACCTGCTGCGCTCGATCTCAAAGACGTTTAGCCGAAACCCAGGACAAAGTCGGCGTGACCAAAATTCTCGGCGCAAACACCGTTACCATAACCCCTATCGCTACCCCAACCACGGTCATTTCTTTAATGGAAGACTTCGCGTTTCTCGTCCAGGTTAAAGTTCTGCCAAATAGTGTACCCCAATTACCACGTTAGATGGGCACTCGTGTTATACTGATGCCGTTTGGGAGGGTTGAGGGTTTGGCGGCAACGATAGCCTTTGTGGCGATGTGGATTGGACGTATTGGGTATGCAGCCGTTTTCGCAGTGTTATTTATTGAAAGTGTTGGCATCCCAAGCCCTTCGGAAATCATTTTGCTGTTTTCCGGTTATTTGGTATACAAGGGGACTTTCAGCTATCCGCTGGTCGTGGTGATTGGAGCCGCCGGCAGTATTTCTGGTGCCACACTGGCTTATTGGATTGCTCGTCTGGGCGGACGTCCCCTCATTCTCAAACGTCTTCCATTTATTTTTAAGAGCGAGTCGCGTTTGGAATACTGGGAAAATTATTTTCGCCGCCAAGGCGACCGGATCATCTTGATTGGTCGCATAATTTCTGGGGTCCGAATGGTGATTTCTTATCCAGCAGGAATATTTGAAATGCCATTTTGGCGTTTTTTTACCTACACCGTCATCGGTTCGATTTTATGGCCGCTCATCGCGGTAACCGCCGGCGTTATTTTAGGCCCACACGTAAAAACCGCACTGGAAGCTTTCCGTAAGTACGAAATTCCCGCGGTTATCGTTATCGCTGCGCTTATCGTGGCTTGGTGGATTTGGGACCGACGGCGCAAACAAAAACGACATGCCAACGGCAAATGACTCAGCGCAGTTCAAACTGTCCTTCGCAGACTTCTTGGGCGGTTCCGGTTAAGTAGACGTTGCTGCTGGATTCTTCCCATTCTGCAACCAATTCTCCGCCGGGGACCTCGACTCGCGCTATCCGCGCCACCCCCGCATTAATTACCCCGGCTACCAGCGCTGCGCTCACCCCTGTCCCGCACGCCAGAGTCAACCCTGCTCCCCGTTCCCAATGCCGCATCCGCATGTGGTTAGCAGCTACCACTTCCACCGAATGCACATTAGTGCGATGACGAAAGGCAGGATGATTCTCAATCTGGGGTCCACGTCGCACCATGGTTTCTGCATCCCACAAGGGTCCAAACAACATAACATGGGGATTACCCATGGAGACACAGGAAACCGGCCACATCACGTTATCCACCTCGAGTTGGGTTTTCAGAACTGACGCTTGACTGTCTCCAGTCATGCCCAAAGCTCCGCGAGTCCATCGAGGTTTACCCATGTTGACGCGGATTCGTCGGGCTCTATGTCCTTCTACCGACAATATTTCTGGGTAAAGAATCCCGGCCCCGGTTTCAATCCCCGCTTTCTCCTCCCACTGCCCCCTGTCATAGAGCCATTTAGCCATCGCTCGCAAACCATTTCCACACATTTCCGATTCGGATCCATCGGCATTGAAAATGCGCATTTTGGCGAGCGCACCCGTCACCCGCGCATTATCAATCAAAATGATGCCATCGGCCCCCACACCAAAATGGCGATCACTCATCGCGATCGCCAAATCGTGCCAATAGGGATCGGGTTTCGGATCCTTTTCACGAACATCAATAAACAGGTAGTCATTGCCCAGTCCGTGCATTTTAGTAAACGCTACCATTGCTATTCCCCTTCTAGCATCGCGCTATTTCCTAACATAATACTACATTCATAGTCTAGACTCATACTGGCAGGAGCGTCGGTCAATATTTCACGAACGACTCCTTATGCATCATTGGTTTCTCCCCAAATGTTCTGTTCATCATCAACCCAATAGGGGTATTCTTGGTGCCCCAGGAACCGTGTTGCATAAAGTTCAGCCAATTTGGCGTACCGTGGCCCTTGGTCGTTGGCCATATCATAAAGCAAAGCGACTTGAGTGGCGTCAGCGATGTCCCTTAAGTCATGTTTGGCATGCCATTCCGCTTCTCGTCCGGCCAGCGATTCAAGATGGTCAAGCCTCTCTTCCAGCACATTACGGGCTTGATTTGCATGTTTCGTCCCCGCTCGGTCCAACAACGGAACCATTTCTTCAAGAAATCCGTGGTGGGCTTTTTGCCGCTTGATGGTTTCCAAGAAGTCCAAGGCCTGGATATTACTGGGGCCTTCCCAAATCGGGGTAATTAGGGCTTCCCGATGCCATCTCGCCACCCCATATTCCTCTAAAAATCCTAGTCCCCCAAACAGTTCCATTGCCCTTGCGGTCATATCTGCAGCATGATCAGCTGTTCGCGTCTTTGCTAGATGTGTAATGAATCGTGCAAGGTGGTAACGATCGGTATAGGGAGGTCGATCATCCCACGCAGCATCAAATTTTTGCACCCCATAAAACGCCAATGCCAAACCTGCCGCTGACCGCACCGCGAGGTCGGTAAGATCGCGACGAATTAAAGAATGTTGTTGTAGTACTTTTCCAAAGCTCTGCCGTCGCACTACCCGTCCCAATACCTCTAAATGGGCCTTCTTCCCTGTCGCCATTGCCGCCACGGCATTGGCTAGTCGCGACACCGTGAGATTTTCCAATGTGTAATAAATGCCTTCTTCTGCTCTGCCGATGAGATAGGCCTCACTATGGTCAAGCTCTACTTCTCCGGACGGAACCGCCCTGGTGGCGCTTTTGTCTTTAAGACGCCGAACATGGAAATTCAATTCCCCACGGCGATTGAGGCGTGGCAATAAAAACAATGCTAATCCTTTAGGGCCCGACTTGCTCCCCTGAGGCCGGGCGGTGGTAATCGCATAGTCTGTCAATCCGGCACCACTGGCAAAATATTTATCGCCAGTCAAAAGCCAAACCGCGCCGTCTGGTTGAGCTGTCGTTTCGTTAGCTCCTAAATCGCTGCCTCCCTGAGACTCAGTCATCCAAGTTGCTCCCCATGCCTTTCCCGACAATAGATCGGATATGATCTGGTCAGCATTAGGAATAGACGGCGTGGCATATTTGTACAGGGCATACACTGTCTGACCGGTGATGGTCAAAATGCATCCGATTCCCGGGTCTCCCAGGAGATACAGTAACGCATAATGATATGGCCATCCTTGTCTCCGGTAAGGAGGTTCGGTAATCCAGGCGGTTTGAGCTAAAATTTGTGTCTCCGTAGGGCTTAAGCGAACCCGGTCAATGCGATTGCCGTCTAGATCGTGCGCTATCAGCACGGGCCGTGCCTCATGATCAATATGGTAAACGGCTTCATAGATGTCTTTACCGGCCAAGGCACCAAATTGACTCAACTGAGCCCATTTGTCCTGATGGTCGGGCCAAAAATGTCGTAACACCGCCTTAAGTTCAGTGTCCCTTTCAAAATGATTGGTTCCATAAGCATACGATATGTGTTCCATCGTTATTCCTCCTGTATCAAAATCTGTTCCAACCGCCGTTGCATGGTCATTCGCAGTTCGGTGATTTCTGCCATAATGGTTTGTAGCTCCTCAACTTGCGATTGCAATTCCCGAAGCTTTACGTCCCCCCGCCTGATGACATCCCGCAATTGAGTCACCTCAGTGGGATCGGCATCATAAAGGTCTAACATCTCTTGAATTTCGTTGAGCCCAAATCCCAGGCGTCTTCCCCGTAGTATCAATTGCAAACGCACCCGGTCCCGCTCCCGATATAATCGCTGATTCCCGCGCCGTTCGGGAGTCAATAGTCCCATATCTTCATAGTGGCGCAAGGTGCGAGGTGTAATATCGCAGATCTTGCTTAACTCGTTAATGGTATAAAGTCGGGAAGCAATCCACGCATAGTTAGCCTTCATCCGCATCCCCTTTTTAACCAAATATATCGCAAATTTACGTTTACGTAAACCGCTAATTGATCTTCCACAAATACCCACGGTCGTCTTATTGGGTGATGCCCATTTATCCAGACCCATTCCAGGACGCGCTTGCCAGCACACCATCATCTCCCAGGCCTGTCCGAACTTATACCCATGCCAATAAAACGCATAGCATTGCTAATATAAGCGCTCCCCAGTCAACCCGTTCCAATCCACGGTTTAATCTCCTTAGTATATCGCTCAATAACCGACTGCCATGGCCACATCTGCTACCCCTCCCGAATCGACTCCATGACTACATTGCCTTCGGTAGCAAAGCGTGGACCATCCGAATAAAGCCGTATCTCCGCTACGCCTTTATCCCTACACCCGACACTATTGAGCCATAGCTCTCTTACGAGGGAGCGTACAATGCCAATAGGGATCCCTATTGGCAATCAACGTGGCTTGTATCTCTACTTTTGCGACGAAGGGATTATATGCCGCATCGGTTTGAAAACAATATCGCGGATTGCCGCAATCAGCTGAACGAATCCCGATGCCAAAATGACCAAGGCCCAATCTGCCCACCCAATTGGGTCGGTTTTAAACAGCTCTCCTAAGCTAGGTATGTACACAATCGCCAATAACATCGCAATTGACGACAATACTGCCCCTACCGCCCACGGATTGGTGAACAATCCTACCTCAAGGAAACTCTGTTCTTCTGCGCGAGCATCAAATACGTGAAACAACTGACTCATAACTAATGTAGCCAACGCCATGGTACGAGCCTCGCGCAAACCCATTCCCAAGGGTCCGATCGACAACAGAAACACAATAAGGGTACTAATCCCGATCAAAATTCCACGAAAACCGATCTTCACGCCAAGTCCTCGGGCAAAAATACTCTCCTTGGGATGACGAGGAGGGCGGTCCATCACTCCCGGCGCCGCCGGGTCCACACCCAAAGCCATTGCCGGCAAGCCATCGGTGACCAAATTGACAAACAAGATTTGGATCGGCAGCAACGGCAAGGGCAGTCCCATAAATGCGGCCAGAAACATGACCAACACTTCACCCACATTGCACGACAACAGATAACGAATAAATTTTCGGATGTTATCGTAAATAGCACGACCCTCGCGAATGGCCCGAATAATGGTAGCAAAGTTGTCATCGGTTAAAATCATTGCTGAAGCCTCTTTGGTAACATCGGTACCCGAAATTCCCATTGCGACCCCAATATCCGCTTCCTTGACCGCAGGGGCGTCATTGACACCATCACCGGTCATTGCCACCACTTCTCCCCGCGCTTTCCACGCACGGACCACACGCAGTTTATGCGGCGGGGATACACGCGCGTAAACCCGAATTTTGTCCACACGTTGCACCAGTTCATCATCGCTCATGACATCCAAATCACGCCCGGTAATGATCTCGTCTCCAGGCTCCATCATCCCCAGTTGATTGGCTATGGCCTGTGCCGTATGGGGGTGGTCGCCAGTAATCATCACCGTTCTCACCCCAGCATGGCGCGCTTGGTCAATCGCGGTAATCACCTCTAGTCTCGGAGGGTCCATCATTCCCATAAGGCCAAGAAACACTAGGTCATGTTCCGCGTTGGCTAGATCTTCCGAGCCAGACATGGGTCGATACGCCACGGCCAATACCCTCAATGCCATGTCAGCCATGTCTTCATTGACTTGAGACAATTCGCGGCGCATTTTCATGTCGAGGGACATGATTTGGCCATGGCGCTGATAAAAACGACAAAGCCTCAACACCACATCGGGCGCACCTTTGACATAAATGAGGGATTGATTTTGCCTGTTCTGTACCCCCACCGCCATGCGTTGCCGATCCGATTCGAAGGGTATCTCCTCGAACCGCTTGAAATTTGGTTCGACGTCCGATGGTTTTACGCCTCCTTCCACGGATCCCCAGAGCATGGCCAACTCCGTAGGGTCGCCTTGACCACTGACCCCTTCATTTTCTGGATTTTCATTGCCAATTATTGCATTATTGCACAATACCGCACCTTGCATGAGATGTTCGAAATCGAGGCGTTCGGCGTCACTGTGACTTTTGGCATCCATAAAACCACTCTCGTTGCGCTGCCACCGTTGCCCCGGCACATACATTTGTGTCACCGTCATTCGGTTTCGCGTGAGGGTGCCCGTCTTATCCGAACAGACCACCGTGGTACAACCTAATGTCTCGACAGCCGGCAATCGACGCACAATAGCGTGAGTGCGAATCATGCGCTGAACCCCTAGCGCCAACGCGATGGTAACAATGGCGGGCAGTCCTTCTGGAATGGCCGCCACAGCAAGGCTCACCCCGGTGAGAAACATTTGATACAATGGCTCTCCACGAAACAACCCGGTAACTACAACCACAGCCACAATGACCAACGATAAAATTACTAGGATCTTGCCCAGATGCTCTAGACGGCGTTGCAATGGTGTCTGATCCTCGACAGCCTCGCGAATCAAGTGAGCAATCGTCCCCATTTCGGTGTGCATTCCTGTTTCCACCACCATTGCGCGCCCGCGGCCACGACTAATAATCGTACCCATATAAACCATGTTTTTGCGATCACCCAACGGCAATTCGGGATCTCCTAACGCAGCAACCCCCTTGCTCACGCCCAAGGACTCGCCGGTCAGTGCTGCTTCCTCCGCTTCCATGCCATGGGTTTGCAATAACCGTGCATCGGCTGGAACCACATCACCCGCCTCTAATTCGATGACATCCCCTGGCACTAACTCCTTCGCTGGAATTTCAACCAGCCGACCTTGGCGCCATACATGGGCCGTTGGAGCAGTCAGTGCTTTGAGTGTTTCAACACTTTTCTCGGCCCGGTATTCCTGCATGAAACCGAGTATTGCGTTCATGATCACTATCGCTACAATTGTCAGGGCATCACCGATTTCTCCTAGAGCAAAAGAGACTGCAGTAGCTCCCAATAAGACCAAAACCATAAAATCTTTAAACTGGGAAAAAAAAATCGTCCATGGCGCCACCGAGGGCACTTCGGCCAAAGCATTGTACCCAATCTCTTCTAAACGCCGGTCGGCTTCGCCAACACTCAACCCTCGTTCTCCATCCGACCGCAATTGAATGGTAATTTCATCCGGTTTCAAGGTATGCCATACGTCGGCCAAGCCCGATCCCCCCTGTCCATCTTCGAGATCAGGGTATGTCCTCAAGGAGGTTGTCAGAACCATCGGCGTCAAGCCCGTGAGCAGTCAGCGATACGATATGTGGACTAGGGTAGCCCCCTGGGTATTTCAGGTGATTGCCACTGGCGTGTTAGTGGTTTACATCTCGCATGGAAATCGGTATAGCCCCGACGGCGTGGCCGTGGATATTTGGCACTAACTCCTCTAGCTATATCCGGGTTACTACTGGGGCGGATGTCCCCGTCGCTGTCTTTTGTCCTATTTGCGATTCTCGGTTTGTTGGGCCTCACTTGTCCGCCGCTGGCTGCGTTGGCTTTCAGCGCCGTTGGTTATAGCGGCAGTGTTCCTATCCCAGCCCACGTCGGGTCCCTTCACATGGTACATCACCATCAATACCTTAATCAGCGCCGCTGCCGCCATAGCGCTTGGCTGGGCAGTTCATGTCATGAGGCAGAGTGACCCACAGCAACGGGTCTTACTGGACCAATTATCCCGTGCCAACCAGGAATTAACCGCTGCATCCCTTAAAATCACGCACCTTGCCCGACTAGAAGAACGAGCCCAAATTGCCCGAGACCTCCACGATACCTTAGGCAATGCGTTAACGGGCATTGTGCTAACGATTCGTGACGACGGAATGGGGGTTGATCCCCAATCTATCCCTCCTAATCATTTTGGCCTGATGGGGATCCGCGAACGGGTAGCGTCGGCAAAAAGCCAACTAAGTATTGAAACCAAGCCAGGGCAAGGAGCGACTTTGCGTGTGAACATTCCGTGGAAACACCACACCAAGAACGGTTCCATGGTCCCATATTTGTGACCTCTGTTTCGCTCCGGATGTTCCCTGCCCCCGAACCTCATAGGGCCACATCGCATTTCCCGGGCTGGACCCCTTAAGTTTCGGGCCATTTTTTATTACAACCTATTCACATTTAACTGAATTAACGGTATACTGAAATCGGTTTCGGAAATCGATTTCGGAGGAAATTATGAAACCTAAGGGAATCACCATTGCGGATGTTGCACAACGGGCTCGAGTATCACCAGCCAGCGTCTCGCGATACTTAAATGGAGTTGAAGGCAATCTTTCGGCGGAAACCGCTCAACGAATCGCGCAGGTAATAGATGATTTGGGTTACCGTCCCAATGCCTGGGCCCGGTCTCTGAAGACTCAGCGAAGTGGCCTTATCGCCGTGGTCGTTGCAGACTTGTCCAATTCCTATGTGCCCGCGGTGCTACATGGCATCGAAAACATTACCAACAGTGCCGGGTTTAGTCTTTTAATCGGCAACGCCCAAAACAGTCCCCATCACGAGTCCTACCTCTTAGAGCGCTTATTAAATCAGCGTGTCGAAGGAATTCTATTGCAACCCAGCTCCAATAAGATTACTTCCCCATTGCGTTCCCTAATCGCACACAACATTCCGTTGGTGCTTATTGATCGCTTGATGGACGATGCAGAGGAGTGGGACATGGTTGGGCTCGATAACGCAGGAGCTATTCACCTCGCTCTACAGCATCTCAAATCTCAAGGATACCGCAAAATTATCTACGTAACGGATCCGCCCGATGAAGTGAGTTCACGTCGGGAACGCGAACAGACGGTCTTGGACTCCAATGCACAGTGGGCAGCCCTACGTATATTTGTGCGTCACGATAATGATCCGCGCGAATTGATCACTATCATCAATCAGATGTTGCAACCACCGGCCGATCAAACCACGGCTGTTTTGTGCAGTAATGCGGTCACCGCCTTATTCGCCGTGAAAGCCATCGAACTCTGTGGCTGTCGAATTCCTCAAGATATGGGGCTGATTATGATAGACGACCCTGATTGGGCCCCTTTTGTTCTGGGGGGCATTACCAGCGTCGCACAACCCACGCTTGATTTGGGAAGCCATGCCGCTCAACGGTTAGTAGAAAAAATCCAACAGGCCAGTAGTATTTCACCATTGCATACCCGGTTAGCAGGCAATTTAATCATACGTCGTTCCACTACCACAACACTCATCGATTAGAAAAGGAGTGATCTGCCATGGGATCTACGGGAGCTCGCCAACGGTGGGCACGATTAATTCCCATCATTTTTATCGTGTATAGCTTGGCCTATGTCGATCGGGCCAATTTTGGCTTTGGGGCTGCAGCTGGATTGTCCAAAACTTTGCACATCACGTCGAGTACCACAGCACTACTTGGGTCTTTATTCTTTTTAGGCTACTTCTTTTTTCAAATCCCAGGCGCCCATTATGCAGAGAAACGTAGTGCAAAACGCATCGTGTTTTGGGGAATGATTTTGTGGGGAATCCTTGCGTCCCTCACAGGACTATTGTCTAACGTGACCTGGCTCATGATTGATAGATTGCTACTGGGTGTTGTAGAAAGCGTCTTGTTTCCGTCCTTGCTGGTGTTTAACACCCATTGGTTCTTGAAACCTGAACGGGCTCGTGCCAATACCTTTTTGATCCTTGGCAACCCGGTAACGGTGCTTTGGATGTCAGTAGTGTCAGGATTCTTGATTGCCGTTATCGGATGGCAATGGATGTTTATTTTGGAAGGGATCCCCTCTATTATCATGGCATTTATTTGGTGGGCACTAATCAACGATCAGCCAAGCGAAGCCCGGTGGCTGAATTCGGAGCAGCAAAACAACTTAACTCATGCACTCACCGCCGAGCAAAACCAATTTCGCGAAAAGCCCCAATACTGGAAGGCATTTCAATCCCGAGAGGTATTGCTGTTAGCGGGTCAATACTTCTTGTGGAGCATTGGTGTCTATGGATTTGTGTTGTGGCTTCCCTCAATTGTTAAGGCCGCCTCAGGCCTCGGTATCGGACTTACGGGACTCATTAGCGCCATACCTTATCTCCTAGCCATTCTATTAATGGTGTTAGCCTCGTATTTTGCCGACAAGCAGCTTAATCGAAAAATTTACGTGTGGCCATTTTTACTCCTGGGCGGTATAGCACTATACGGATCATTTGTTATTGGGGTCCATCAATTCATTCCAGCTATGATTTTGTTAGTACTCGCCGGTGGTTTGATGTATGCCCCTTATGGCCCTTTCTTTGCGATTATCCCCGATATTGTTCCGCGAAGCGCTTCCGGCGAGTCGATGGCGATGATAAACAGCATGGGTGCCTTAGGTTCCTTTGTCGGCTCGTACTTCGTAGGATACCTTAATGCGGTCACTGGGCGGCCCAACGACGGGTTCCTGTTTATGTCGTTAAGCCTAATTCTTTCCGCCGTTTTGACCATGCTAGTCAAAGCCAAACCGGCCACAGCCACCACACGGCCAGCTGACAGCACAGTTTAACTCAAAATCAAGAAAGAAGGCTTCTTGCCGTGAAAAAACGATATCAATGTCAGACTATCGCGCCATTAGTTGGCTGGGATAACACTGCCAGCACAAGTGCATACTGGGCAGCGGGAATCCCTGCTCAGGACACATTGCCCCGCCTTAATGGCATGATTGTCAACCCAGCCTATCCCCTGCACAGAGATCGGCTATTACAAATGGAGTCGTTGGTCGTGGTGTCCGCTTACGGTGTAGGATATGACTACATCGATGTAGAGGCCGCGTCAGAACTGGGAGTGCTAGTTACCCACACCCCTCAAGCGGTCGTCACTGCCACAGCCGAATTAGGTCTGACATTGGTTCTTTCGTTATTGCGACATGTAGTGGCCCATGACCACGATATTCGTTTGTGCCATCGTCCAGGATTACCTAATCCCCTGTTTGGCCAAGCCCGAATGGCTCACAACGCCAGCAGCCAAACTGTTGGATTGGTTGGTTATGGACGTATTGGACAACGTCTTCGACAATTGCTGGAGGCAGTAGGGTTCCGTGTAGCCTACACCCGATCCCACGGGCCACTGCCCCAGCACCCGGGATTCCACACATTAAACGAATTAATACCTGTTTCGGATATTATTGTGTTAGCAGTACCGCTGACACCCTCAACCTATCACCTAGTCAACCAGCAGGTTCTTGCCCTATGTAAGCCCACAGCCACTATGGTCAATGTCAGCCGTGGTGCCGTGGTGGATGAGCAGTCTCTAGTACAGGCTCTCCAGTGCGGAGCACTTGCCGGGGCTGCCTTGGATGTGTACGAATTCGAACCGCGGATTAGCGACGCCTTAATCTTAATGCCGCAGGTGATTTTATCGCCCCACGTCGGTACATTTACCGAAGAAACTCGCGTTCAGATGACGCACGATGCGGTATCGAATATTCTTGAAGGACTTGCTGGGCGCGCCCAAAACGCCATCAATTCGGACTCTTGGTCACGAAAACCGAACTAAAATCAGGAAACCGGCAAGGTTCTGTCGGATGGTAGTTAGGCCAACTAATCTTGTATGGCCTCCGCTTCGGGTTCACACTCAGGCACCGTATCGTGCAGCTGTATGATTTGGCGGTTCCCCTGTAGGCCATAGCGCTTGGCAGTACGTGATACGCGGGGTGACTCAACTAATACGCGTTCCATAGCGGTTTCGTCACAGCGAAACAATTTGCTGCAGTGGACACAATCCAAGTAATATTTCGTAGGAACAGAATTACGCGCGACGACAGCAAAACCGCAACGGGAAAAAAACTCGATTTGGGTGGTAAAACTAATGACTTTATGATAACCCGTATCCTCTGCAAGATTTATCGCATATTGTACCAAGAGCTGTCCAATTCCCTGCCCTTGGTATCCTTTGGCTACTGTCAACGTTCTAACTTCTGCCACATTATTGTCCAACCGATGAAGGGCCACCACTCCAGTTAATTCACCCTCCGCATCGGCTACCACCAATGAGGGTAATGAGCGATACAAGGATTCTACAGTACGAGGCAACAATGTTCCATCGTTAACGTATTCTTGAATCATATTATGAATGACGGGCACATCCGATTCAGTAGCTAAGCGCACGATCACAATATTGCCTCCTTCAAATCGTATAAATACTAATCCACAGGGCATATTTATGCAATAACTTGTTGATGTATTTCAAATTATATTCCGGGCGCGACAGGCCCGCCATCATCTGTTGCAAGACTTGCAATCCGACCCGCACCGACAGAGCCAATAACCCGTCTTCCGCATCCTGGAGGATGCCCACCCACGGCACTGTCACCGGCTGTTCAGGGAGTGATTTTTTCTTTGTACTGGTAGTCACTAGCGATTTGATGGATTAGACCTCTCTAGTAAACCAGAGCGCCATCAGGATCGCTAGTTTCAATATCCACGAAAAACGGGGTATTCTTGGCGCCAACACCTTGCTGCCGACTCGCGACCGTCAGCACCTAAGGGATACCGCGCAGACGGTTCAGCGGTCTTTAACCCACTATGGGGAAATCCCAAATTTGCAGGATTTCCTGGATGAACGGTTAAGTGGTCGGCGACCTGACGAGCACCTTAACCCTGTTGGAGGATTTGTCCCCAAAGGTAACCTTCCAAAATGCGGATTGAATAGCCTCGCCTCAACCGTCAGGCATAGATAGCGGCAAAGTTTACTCCTGCTTTTGACTCTTCTTGTGGTGATAAGACATGCCTAAAGTGGCTATCAGTCCGATCAGGGCAAAAGGCAGAACGACCGCCAATTCAATTTGGCTGGCGTGATGCGAGGACAATGCGAGTCCCATCAATACAGGAACCAATACAGCGGAGAGAAAACCTGCGGTGTTCGCTACCCCAGACGCTAGCCCTACAGCATAACTCGGATATCTCTCGCGCACCGCGGCAAAAGTTAGTACACTAGCGCCATTAGCCATTCCCAACACCGAAAAAACTAGGCCAAGGACAACCAGTGGCAAATGCGATGGCCACACCACAATAGTGGCCCACCCGGTTAAGTTCACTGCGGCAATAACCTGGTACGGTCTCGCTACTCTGAAGCGATCTGCCAACATGCCCGCAACTGGACCCCCAACTAAGGAGCCTAGTAATCCAAAACCTAAAAATGTACCAGCGGCCACTTCGGAAAAATGATAGTTCTGTCTTAGATAAGGCACTGCCAATAAACTGACAAACCCCAGAAAAGGTCCCATAAGACCAAAGTGAGCCAAGGACACCATCACGATACGCCTTCCAGAACCTAATACGTCCCGCCACGGTACATTAGCACGTTGAGCTTTCCAGTCTGGGTGGGCCGGTGTCAGGCGGTTAAATATTACCCCACTAACTCCAGCCAAACCAACAAGAATACTGCCCATTACCACGAATGGAATACGCCACCCTACAGCGTCAATCCACACTGCCAGCGGCACAGTCGCAACCAATGCGCCCACATTCCCAGCCATGGCGGTAATTCCTAAAACCCGGCCAAAAACACCATAACTAAACCATCGTGCTAACACGGTAACGATGTTGAGCCAGATTAAGGCATCACCCAATCCTACGACCACCCGTGATGCCACTACCATAACAAAGCTATGACTTAGTGCAAAAAGCAATGTACCAACGCCGTCGGCCATCGTACCTATAACCAATAAGCGTTCGGGTCGAAAATGAGTCCCGCCTATAGCCACAGGAATCTGTAGCACCGCATAGACTAAATACTGTGCCATCGTCATTAACGACAGAGTGGCCGGTGAAATATGGAACAAGACGAGAAGTTCCGGCGTCACCAGCCCCGGGGCGGTTCGCTCCATAAAAATCAGTCCATAGATGGCCGCTAGGGTAGACAGAACAATTAAAGCGTGCGATTTCGACCGTTCCATATTACAAGCATAGCCTACTCATGGCACAATGCACTAAATGACAAAAGATTCATATGGCATACGCAATACCTATCCTGGCAATATCCCATGGATATGCCCACAAGTTTATTGATGGCACTTTTTAGGCTCCCAGATTCACTAGATTTTGGGCACAATCCAATTCGTGAAGCACTTGATTATATATTTATTCATTTAGCGTGTAAATGCAAAATTTTCGCTTGACGTCGACCACCTTATATCCTCATCATTAAATCTTAGGGTTTTACGATGCGTTTGATAAGGTGATGATACGAAACCTTTTTAGCAGCATTAACTATGACTCTTGAACATCACGATTAAAACGTGCATGCTTACCTAGATTGAAGTAACATGTTTCTTTTGTTAGGAGGATTGCCCGTGCCGATTAAAATTCCTGATCATTTACCTGCAAAGGAAATATTGGAAAACGAAAATGTCTTTGTAATGGGAGAAAACCGCGCCTTTCATCAAGATATCCGTTCGCTCAAAATTGTGATTCTCAACCTAATGCCCATAAAAGAAACTACCGAGACTCAATTATTAAGACTGCTCGGCAATTCTCCGCTGCAAGTTGACATATGTCTCTTGAGGGTTGCGACACACGAATCCAAAAACACGTCCCAAGAGCATTTAACCACGTTTTATCAAACATTTAGCCAAATAGCCCACCAGTATTTCGATGGGATGATAATTACCGGCGCGCCTATTGAGCAGCTTGAATTTGAAGAAGTCCATTACTGGCACGAATTGCAACAAATTCTTGATTGGAAACTCACCCATGTTACCTCTACTTTGCATATTTGCTGGGGGGCTCAGGCTGCCTTGTACCACCACTATGGAGTTCCGAAGTATGCCTTGCCACACAAAATGTTTGGCGTCTTTCCTCACTATCTCCTAAAAAGTACTCCACTGGTCCGCGGGTTCGATGAGGAATTTTTCGCGCCACACTCACGGCATACCGAAATTCACCGCGAAGACATTAAAAAAATCCCCGATCTTGAAATTATCTCGGAATCCCCAGAAGCTGGCGTCTATCTCGTTGCTTCCCGTAATGGCCGACAAATTTTTGTTACCGGGCACTCCGAATATGAGCGGGATACACTGAAGCATGAATACGACAGGGACAAAGAACGTGGACTAGACATTTCCCTTCCTCGAAATTATTTTCCCCACGACGACCCCGCCGAGAACCCAAGACAGAATTGGAGAGCGCATGCGAACCTTTTGTTCACCAATTGGCTCAACTACTGCGTCTACCAGGAAACGCCCTACAAGTGGAACCGGAACCTGTAATGCACGGGGGAACGTGGATGCTGCATTGACATCACCCAACCCTAGCATGATAATGACGGCAATCCCACCGAGGAGGCATCAATTTGACTCGAATTGCACTAGCTCAAATGGTTGTGCAAGCATCGCCCAGAGAAAACTTGCACTTAGCCCAACAATATTTTGACCTAGCAGCAGCGAATAATGCCTCTCTCATCGTGTTCCCAGAAACGTTTATGGCCCTATCACCGCCCACGATGCCTAATCGCCACCGCTCGGATCTGGCCGAACCCCTCAGCGGACCCTTTGTGAGCCAGATGAAGGATTGGGCGCGGCAACATCACATCTGGGCCGCATTTGGTGTCTTTGAGCGCCCTTCCGAACCCGACCCACAGTTTCGCGTTTATAACACAGTGGTGGTCATCGACGAACGTGGTGAAGTGGCGGGATCCTACCGTAAGACCCACTTGTATGATGCCTTTGGCGTGCAAGAATCCGCCATGTTTTTAGCAGGTGAGCACCTCTGGTCACCACTGGACACGCATTTCGGACGACTAGGTCTCATGGTGTGCTACGAGTTGCGGTTCCCGGAAATCGCCCGGTTCCAAGCCCTCCATGGCAGTGAAATAATTATCGTACCGTCTGCTTGGTATGGCGGTGCGCTTAAGGAGTTTCACTGGCAACTTTTGGTTCAGGCTCGGGCTCTGGAAAATACCCTGTACATCGTGGGCTGCAATCAGGCCGAGAACGGTTTTATCGGCCGCAGCGTGGTTTGTGATCCCCTCGGGCTAACCATTGCCCAGGGTTCAGAAGCCGCCTGTTTCCTAACCGCAGACCTAGATTTAGGCCGCATCCCCAATGCCAGACACCGACTCCCGTGTGTCAACCAAAGACGCCCTACACTTTATCGCGCGTAGTGATAGAAAATATGCTAGCGTGCAATCCACTCCCGTTTTAGCCAGTTGATCGCCTCTTCCTGCGGGGGGGTATCCTTGATAGTCGCCCAATGATGCGACCGCACAAGCACCCAACAACATCCCCAGTTGCATCGCCCGATCCTACGGCCGTCCCCATAATCGGGCCGCAATGACCCCGGCAGAAAACCCATCTCCGGCGCCCACCGGATCCACCACCCGTGCCGGAAACACCGGAAAGTGTTCCACGCCGTGGCCGCGGTCCAACCACGATCCCTGCCCACTTTACCTGAAGACAAAATAGCGGGGTATTCCCAGTAATGCCAACACCCTTAGCCGATCACAGGGGCTTAGATGGCAGCCATTTTAGCTAAACCCATGCCAAAATGAATTAGCGCCAACAGTACCTACGAAAATTCTCCAATTTCCGTATGAACTCAACATTCATGGGTTTAAATTAGTGACTACACCAAAGTGGTCGAGGCTGAAAACCCGCATCACGAAGCCACTTGGGAAAAAACGGCGCTAAATGTAGGTTTTAAGAACATACATGATCGGTTAACTCAGGTGACAGGGATTGGGCCTTAAAATTACTAGGGTTATACGGGCTAACGTGGGCTGTAGTGTACCCAAACCGCCGCGTTTTTGCCTTTTACTCCCCCTGGCCGCGTCCAACCTGAGTTATCTGGGGATGTATGTTTAAGAAAAAACCCGGTGGGGGGCCGCGGATCCGGGGACACCGACTCCGTGGCAATGCCCTCGGCCCTTAAGGTTTGCACAAATAATTGGCCCAAGGCATCGGGTCCCACGGCACCGCCGTATTGGACGCGGCACCCTAATCGGGCCAAGGCCACCGCCACATTGAGCTCCGATCCAGCCACCCGTGGAATCAGTGTATATCGTCAAATAGAAACGGCTCTTCCGCACTTTTGGTGAAAGATTTTCGTGTTTTTGCCCGTTATCGGGAATCCAGGCAAACTGCACGTCAAGGTGAGGGCGGCAATGTGTTTTGAGATGTTCGTCATTCGTATAGACTACACCCGTAACCTCCAGAAGCATCGTGACCATGGAACCTACTCCGTACGTCGAGATTACGTATGAATAGACATAGTGTTGCCAATATTCATGGTTGACCTTAGATATGAATTATGATTCACTTATTGTAGCCTCTCTTTGGATAGATCGACAACCTACCGCAAGGGAGTCTCGTGTGCTCTTTCATGGAAGCCAGTCCTCCGTGATGACCGCATCGGCCGAGCGCACCAGATGCTGGGGTAGCACCGGTTCCACCCAGCGTCGAGTCGGCCCAAAACAGAACACCCTCAGTAAAAGGAGGTCCTTTTATCATGTCGCTGATGCTGCCGTATGTTCTCAACCAATTGCCGACACGCGAAGGAATCAATGAGTATCGTGCCAATATTCCTCTCTGGGAGGGCCTGCAGCGTTATGGAGCCAGCTGGGCTCGCGATCGTCTGGAGACGGTGGGTCATCTTGTCGGAAGCTCAGAGTTCCAGCAATGGGCCGACGAAGCCGAACACCATCCCCCAGAACTGATAACCCATGATCGCGTCGGACACCGGATTGATGAGGTTCACTATCACCCCGCATATCATCAAGTCCTAGGCCAAGCCGTGAAGCATGGTGCCCACGCGTTGGCCTGGCGCGACCCGCAACCGGGGGCCAGTGTCGCCCGGTCGGCGATTTTTATGCTGTTTAGTCAAGTGGAACCGGGCCATGGATGCCCCATTTCCATGACGCATTCGGCGGTTTCGGTCCTGCGGACGAGTCCCAATCTCGCCCGTGAGTGGGAACCACGCTTGACGTCACTCGCGTACGATCCGGATCTCCGACCTGTCCACGCCAAGCCTGGCGCGTTGTGCGGCATGGCCTTAACCGAAAAACAAGGGGGCAGCGATTTGCGCGCCACCATGACCGTCGCGCAACCGGTGGACCGTGCGGGTTCGGAAGAGCCCTATCGCTTGACCGGAGATAAGTGGTTCTGCTCCGCACCGATGTCAGATGTCTTTCTCACCCTGGCCCGGACGCCCGAAGGGGTGTCTTGCTTCGTGCTCCCTCGAGTCCTGCCCGATGGGCATCGAAACGCCGTCCACATTCAACGATTAAAGGATAAACTCGGCAATCGTTCTAATGCTTCGAGTGAAGTGACGCTTCAGAACGCGTGGGCCTGGATGGTCGGGGAGCCCGGAAAAGGGATCCCCTTGATTATGGAGATGGTCATGCGAGATCGTTTGGATTGCGTTCTGGGCAGTACGGCCGGCATGCGCCAGGGCGTCGTAGAGGCCACGTGGTACGCCGAACATCGACTGGCATTTGGACACCGCTTGGTGGACCATCCCCTAATGGCGAACGTGCTGGCCGATCTCGGCCTGGAGTCGGAGGCTGCCACCGCGTCGGCGTTGCGTCTAGCGCACGCCTATGATGACGATGCCGACGAAGGTGAACGACTGTTTCGCCGCGTGGCCACGCCCGTTCTGAAGTATTGGGTGTGCAAACGCGGCGCGAATCACGCCGCTGAAGCGATGGAGTGTCTGGGTGGGAACGGTTACATCGAAACCTTTCCGCTCGCCCGGCGCTACCGCGAACAACCATTACTCTCCATTTGGGAAGGGTCGGGCAACGTCGTCTGTTTAGACGTGCTCCGATCATTGCGGGTACCGGGTGCCCTGGAGGCCTTTCTCGCCGAGCTCCGAATGGCCGCGGGGGCCAACCGTCAATATGATACCTTTGTCGACGAGTTGGCGTCCGAACTCTATCACGCGGAGAACCAAGAACGACGCGCACGGCAATTGACGGAGCGGATGGCGTTGGCGCTGCAGGCGGCGCTCTTGCTGCAGTCCGCGCCGACGCCGGTCGCCGAGGCGTTTTGCGCCGCGCGACTGGCAGACCACACCCACTTTGAATACGGCACGCTGCCACCGAGCATTGACGTGACACCCATCATTCAACGACAGCAGGGGCATGATTAAGCCCACGAAATCGATGTGCGGGCTTAGGCGTACCGGGGTGCGAACACCAGCTAGAGGGGAGAGAAGAGAGCGAATTGAGAGACCTTGTGGTTCATGAGATTCTGGCGGATGCCGCCTACCAACATGCATTGATACCCGTCATCAGTGGCAGCACCCGGATGACGTATGCCAGCCTCTGCGAACGAGCGGTCCGGCTATCCGATAGCTTGACGCGGTTGGGGATTAACCGGGGAACCGTCTTAGGGGTAATGGACGTTAATAGTCATCGCTATATGGAACTCACCTAAGCTCTGGTCGGAGCGGTCATACACACCATTAATTTTCGTCTGCCAGCGGCACACATCCTGTGGATGATGCACCACGCCCGCGACGAATGGCTGTGAGAGTCTCCCCATGATCAGCGCCGGCAAAATTAATAAAGCAAAACTCCGGCAGCCGTCGTAACGAGAGCCGCGTCGGGCGGTGATGGACATGAAATCCAGGTAGCGTGACCACTCCATGCTCAAAAGTGGTGCACCGACTTTGGAGCACACCGCCGATGGGTTGAACAAGAAGACCAGATCGAAAGGAACGTACGCTATGGCGTATCGACGCACCCCCAAAATCGAAACACGGTTGGCCGAAACGCGCGACCGGATCCTACACTCGGCGATTCAACTTATTGCCGCCCACGGGTATAAAGCGACCAGTATGGACGCGATTGCCACCGACGCGGGGGTCTCAACGGGACTCTTGTACCGGCATTTTTCGTCGAAGTCTGAGATTTTTGATGAGGTGTTTCAGCGTATCAGTGCACGCGAAATTGCCGCCTGCCAAGCCGCCGCATTAGCGGGATCAACGAGCCGTGAGCGGCTCGCACGGGTTCTGGACACCTTCAGCCGGCGCGCGTTCCGCGATCGGCGGCTCGCGTGGGCGGTGCTCATTGAGCCCGTGGATGCGCGGATCGACGCCCGGCGCCTGCGCTTTCGGACGCCCTATCGCGACATTTTTTCCAATCTCCTCCGTGAGGCAGTCGCGGCGGGCGAAATTCCGCCCTTAGCGGTCGAAATCGTCGCATCTGCTATCGTAGGCGCTGTGGTCGAGAGTCTCGCCGGCCCACTCTCCACCGTCACGGAGCGGGACGAGGAAGATCGAGTGGTCGCCGCACTGACACGTTTTTGCTTGCATGCCGTGGGCTATCGTGACGATGCATCACGTGGCGAAGAGTTGAAGCCTGTTCCGGACGTGTCTTCAACCATATGCCATCACCAACGTGATGGTAACCTTTAACACGAGGTCCAGTGGCTCGTTGTTGAGGATTAAAAGTTATTCACCACTGAGGTTAATAAATGAGGGGATATCCATGAACGACATTCAGTCCTTTGCACGGCAGGTTTTTGCCAGTCAACCTTTCAGCCAGTTTATCGGCGCGCAGTTGACCGATTCGGGGCGCGACAGTGCGGAATTGACTCTTCCTATTGTGGAACACCTCAAACAGCAACATGGGTTCGTTCACGGTGGCGTGATCAGCTATCTTGCGGATAACACCATCACCTTCGCCGGTGGTCTGGCGCTGAACGGCAATGCGCTGACGGCCGAATTCAAGATCAATTATCTGCGGCCAGCCATCGGCGATTGTCTTATAGCCCGGGCGAAGGCCCGGAGCATTGGAAAACGTCAGGCTGTCTGTCAGTGCGAGGTGTATGTCGTGGACGGCAGCGAAGAAAAGCTATGCGCCCTGGCTCAAGGGACGGTCGTGCCATCGCCATGATCGGGTTCTATTGCAACGCGCCGGATGTTAACGTTGGTGGAGTTGGTCATGAACAGGAGGAAAATGCGATGCGCTACGAAACACAGGTCGACATCTTGCAGACACTGATTGCGCTTCATCAGCAGCACCGGGATCAGAAAATGCTCGGTGAAGTGGTGAAAGTCCCGGTGAGCCACTACACCGATTCAGACATTTTGGCACAGGAAATGGGCACGGTCTTTCGTCGCTATCCAATCGTCGTGGGACACGTCGCCAGCGTGAGCCGCCCCGGGGACTACCTGCTCAGCGACTGGGATAAGTTTCCCTACGTGGTCGTGCGCGACCAGACCGGAGAACTACGCGCCTTTCTCAACACCTGTCGGCACCGGGGGCGCTCGCGTCGTCTCAGGAAATGAGAAGTGCCTCAAGGCGTTCGTCTGTCCCTTTCACGGTTGGGTATACGATCTCGACGGTTCACTCAAGCATGTGACCAAGGCCTACAACTTTCCTGAGCTGGACTTCAGACAATACAGCCTGACGGAGCTGCCTGTCGTCGAGCGAGGCGGACTGATATGGATTCATCCGACGCCCGGTTCTACCATAGATCTGGATGCGTATCTCGGACCAATCGGCGACGACCTTGACCATTTTGGCATCAACGAGCTGGTTCGCTACCGTAAGACCAAGGTCGTCAAGCATGCTAACTGGAAACTGCTGATCATGACTTATCTGGAGGGCTATCATGTCCCCTACCTGCATCGGAACACCCTGTCTCAGTCTTTCCGAAAAGGCGTCATTGCCCATTACGAATATGGCCCGCATATCAGGCTCGCGGCAGCACGGACAAATTTTCCGGATGTGTTGAAGACGGCAATTCACAACTGGTCGATTCTGGCCTTCGCGTCAGTTTATTACACGCTTTTCCCGAATACGTTTTTCATCATGCACCCCGACTATGTGTCCATCAACACGTTCTACCCCGAAGATACGGACAGAACGATCTGGACGCACGAGATGCTTTATCGGGCGTCGGAATTTCAGGGCGAAAAAGGACAAGAAGCCCTGGCCAATCGCTTCTCGTACACAAACGATACCGTTTTCGATCAAGAGGATTTTGCGGTGGCAGAACACGTGCAATCTGGATTGTCCTGCCGGGCCAACGACTTCCATACGCTGGGCCTGAACGAAGGTTTGCTGGCCATGTTCGAGCGTAGTATTGATGATGTCCGTTCTCGGGTCGAGGAATGATGGGGCCGACGAGACACAGCAGTGCTTCTTTGCCTTCAGCGCTCATTTGCACAATAGAGGTTGTGCGGCTAAAAATCCTTCTTCGAAGCTGAAACGTCATCATTCCCAGCAACCTATGAAGTTTGTGGCACCTATATCAGCCCATGAGCAAGAGCCTGGGAAAAGGTATAAATGGGGTTTGTGTGCAACCGCACCGAAAACCGGTATAAGCTCGAACCCGTTGGCCTACAATGATTTCCGGGAATGGATAGGGCACCTGATGGGCACGGACCGGCAGGGTTATTGGACGGAAATAGCGTTCTTTAAAGCATCAACGACCTATCTGGCCCGTTTGCCGAGTCGCATGGTTAATTTGATGGATTGCTTCTGACCCTCGGGACGATGATAGTGTTTGCGAATGCCAGGGTGTGCCAGAAACGACAGGCATCTAAAAGGGTTTGTACAAATCCCGCATTGGTCCTGCTACACATGTAATCCCCGTTCCATTTTCCTCGGCATCCCATCCAATTTCAGATTGCGCAACTTCACGAATGACTGTTAAAAAATCGTGACGTTGGATAATGGTGTTAGGGGTATAGGTCTTAACTCTAAACGTTGTATAATGCGGTTTTGAACATCTAAGGGCGACAGCGCCAGCAAAATTTTTCCCAATGCAGTGCAATGTAACGGTACTGTCTTCCCAAATTCGGAGTGCAGCGGCAAAGCCCCTTTAGCAACCTTGTCGATATACACAACGGAATTAGCATCGCTTCCCATTCGCACGGTCATGTTCCAGCGGTCGGCCAACCGACGCAAATGAGGCGCTGCCATGGTTCGTAAGTCGACCGAAACCAAATATACACCACCAATAGCGCCAATTTGCGGACCAAGTCGGTATCCGTCGTTGCCACGAATTAACCAGTGATGGGCAGTAAGAACCTTTAATATCGACTGTAGCGTGCTGCGAGGAACATCGATCCGCGCCAGCAGTTTCTTGGGGCTAACTGGACACGCTTGAGCAACCAGTTCTACCAACATTAGCATTTTGTAACTACTCACCTCCCGGCTCTTACGCATCGCATGATACCTTGAGGTGGGATTCGTGAATTTATTGAAGTCGCGAAGCTAACGACTTTCACTGTCCTAGAATTGCCGGCCCGCATGTCCCATGATGAGGATGTTGCGCTAAAGATCCAAATTCCGGGGACGAAAAAGGGGTTGCCAGACGGCAACCCCTTCGGTCGGGATGTTCAGGGATTTAGCAATTTTCCGCGATGGCCCAGCGGACCCAGGCTTGGCGATCCGCGGCGGCGACCGGGAACGGCTGCCACGGCAGTACGTATTCGGTGAACCCGCTTTTGTCCGGAAAAACACCTCGAAAAATTACGGAAAGTTGGGCGCGAATATTTGGCGTTGAGTACCGAACTTAGTGCAGGCCGCAGAGGACTCGACCGTACATGAAAAATGCCAAGGTGGTGAGTCGGTATGCCGCGACGAAAATAGGTAATGTCACGCATATCTCTTTAAGGTCCATTCATGGCGCTGACGTTATTTCACCGTTCTCCTCGTCAAAGAGGCGCGATACTCCTTCCATCCCCCAAAAGACGATATATCGGGATAACCCTCGCACAATTCGCGTACAGATAGAATGCCAAACATCATGGTGCCATCGTTTAACCAAATGGAGCCACGATATAATCCTAAACGGCGTTCGTTCTCAAAAATTGTAGGCCACAAGGAAGAGGAGATATCGTAGATTTCCCCGAACAAAGAAAACCCGTCCTCATAATTGTTGGCCATGACCATGGCCGGATAGCGGTCATCAATAGAAAACAGGCGGTATACTGGAGCCGTACGCGCTAAACCAATAAAAACCGCATCACGAAGCAGTTGATGCATTGAAAACCCTCTCATCAACTCGCCATTTACAAATATCTTCATGCGGTACCATCCCCTTTCAAAAACATTTTCCACAATGGTACGTCCGCGATCAACACATTCGGTCAGAGCTATGGTCTCAACGTGGCGCTACTCCTTCGCGCATGAGCGGGGACTTCAATCCCAAATCATTTTTTGGTTCCACAGTGTTTACTCCGAAGGGCCCCTCGTTCTGTCGCGAAATGGTTTCTGAAAGTCGACCCACTTTCCGCAGTTGTCCGCCGTCGTTACCCTTTTTCTCTCCCGGCTAACCATTGCGCGATATTGGTCCAAAGCTGGCGATACCCCGACCAATCCACGAAGGTCTGCGGGCACCAATGCGGCCCAATATCTGAGGCCCACGCTAAACTCCTGCCACTCCCATAGGTTCCCGTCACGAGCAATGGCCAAGCATCTGCCGTCGCTATGACCTGTGCCTCAGATTTGGCTGTCAGCCGATTTAATCCTAAAAGATAGGGCCATTCTCCTTCGATACCTCGCAACAGGGTGGAGTGATGCTCCTGCACGGTCACATCGAGTCCTTCTGGGGCTTCCAATCGGTCGTCCCAGCGTTCCAATTGCACGGGAAGCACGTCCTCAATCGGGGTGCCAGCATATGCCCCCTTCCCTTCGTATCCTTGAAAAGTCAAATAGCCCCCGACCATGGCGAATCCCCCACCCTGGCGAACATATTCCCGCACAAGCTTGAGACGATTGGGCGTTCGCTCGCCTCTGTTCCAGGTATCTGGATGAAGCAGCAAGGTGTTGGCGCCGACGTCTGATAGAATCACCGCATCATACTGTTTCAACTCCTCAATTTGGGAGGGAAACTGATTACCCACCACGTGATTGGGAAGATACTCGACATGACCGCAGGATTCTAAAACGCGAATCCACGGCCCTGCACCAGATTCGTAAGTGGCCATCGAAAATTGGTCAAATCCCTTGATATGATTCGTAAAGGATACCCAAGATTCCCCCGCAACCAAAATACGCACACGTACTCCTCCTCCTGATCGCAACAGCATTCCATAATCCCCTGTGTCTTGCACACTGTTACATCGTTTCACTCTTTGCGTGTTTCAACCGAATTCTAATGGGCTCAGGGTATCCCATGCTCCTACAGGCCCACCGACACGGGTGCCCATGCCTGCACACTTTCCCGAACGACTAAAGATACTGGCAACACCTCGGTAACCACCTCGCGGGTCGCATCTTCCAATTGCCACAACAATGCCTCCACCGCGCGGCGTCCTAGGGTTTCGATGGGTTGATGCACCGTTGTCAAGGGCGGCATCAACAGCGATGCTAACGCAATGTCGTCAAACCCGACGAGCGATAATCCATCGGGTACCGTGATCCCGTGCAGACGGCAATACTGCAAAACCCCCACGGCCACCATATCGTCCGCCGCCACAATGGCCGACACCTGATGATCCAAGAATTCTGCGGCAGCTTGCATCCCCATTTCTGGATAAAATTCTCCCGAAATAATCAGGCGTGGGTCTACGGTGATTCCCCATTCCTGCATTTCGTCACGAAATCCCTTAAGGCGTTGGTCCGCAGTCATCAGTCCCGTTGGTCCTCCAATATATCCAATCTGACGATGCCCACATTGCAACAAATAGCGGACCTCTTGGACCATTCCGCCATAGTTGTCTACAAAAACCCTCGAGACATTTACCATATCCGGAACATCCTCGTCCACTAAGACGACCCGCCCCCCGTCCTCCGCATAGCGACGGAGCACATCGTTTTCAGCGGTATGACCACAATAGAGAATCCCGTCAACCGGATAATCTCGAAAGTTAGCGACATAATCCATTTGGCGCTGGGGAGAGTCGTGCGTCGATTCTACGATAATGCGATAACCGGCAAGATGCGCCGCTTGCACAATCGCATCCACCAAGGTGCCGTAAAACAAATTCGATAAGTTCGGCACGATGAGCCCCAGCGTGCGGCGTCCCCGCGACGGGGCCCCGTTTGGCAAAGGATAGCCGATGGCCCACGCGGCTTTCTGAATCCGTTTGCGCGTCTCGGATTTGATAGCCAACTCCCCTTTAAGATATCGAGAGACGGTGGAGATCGATACCCCCGCTTCCCGCGCTAATTCTCGAATACTGACTCTATTGTTCATGGTCCCTCCTCATACGTGTCAATCGTGTCGGCGAGAGAGCATTCATGCGTCCGCGTTCGTTCACCATCACCGACAATATTAACAGCAACCCGAGCGTACCGAGTTGAATCACGCTGTTAATATTGGCCAATTGAAAACCCGATTCTAAGATCGTCACGACCACAATGGCCATGATGGTGCCGCCAATAGATCCTTCGCCTCCAAAAATGCTGGTACCGCCTAATACTGCGACGGTGATGGATTCCAGTACATAGGGAGAGCCGGCTGTGGGACTGGCCGTATTGAGCCAAGAACTCATCACCACGGCGGCTACCCCTGCTAATAGCCCATTAATGGCGTACAGGCTCCACCGCATCCGCACCACCGAGATCCCCACCAATCGAGCAGCTACGGAATTAGTCCCTACGGCGTACAGTTGCTGCCCATATAAAGTTTTGCGCATGATGACCCATAGGATGATGGCAATGGGCACCAAGACAAAGAGGACTTGGTTCGGAATGGGCCCCAAAAATCCCTGCCCCAAGTCCGCAAAAGATGCAGGAAACGGCGATAATGGCGTGCCGTTGGTAATACCTAGGGCAATAGACCCAAAGAGATATTGGGTCCCTAAAGTGACAATCAACGCTGGCAGTCTTTGGTACGCAATGAGAAGCCCATTGAGGCACCCAAGCGCCAATCCGATTCCAGCGGCCATGACGGATGCCACCACAAAATTAAGACCATGGGCTACGGCCAAAGCCATAATCACTCCGGACAAACTCAAGATGGCTCCTGATGATAAATCGATTCCACCTCCGCCTCCCAAGATCACCAACGTTTGTCCCAGTCCCAATAACCCGACGATGACACTAAACTGGGTGATGCTAAGTAAGTTCGTGAGATTAAGAAAATACGGAGACATTACACTTAATATGCTGGCCAGCCCTAGTGCCAAGATCACCAACCACACCACGCGATTCGATGCCCAATTTTTTACTGCATACTTCTTCATGGCATGCTCCGATAATTTTGCCGACCGCGTCGGACCGAATTCGTCAGTACAGCGACAAGAATAATGGCCCCGACGACGGCTTGATCATAGAGCGCCGGGATCCCCAACAGCACCGTGGCGTTTTCCAGCACAACAATAAACGCTACGCCCATCAACACCCCCCAAATCGAGCCCGCTCCTCCTAGGATATCCACCCCACCTAAGACCACGGCGGCAATAGCAGTTAACGGCAAGTTGGCCCCTACTTGGTTTTCAACGTTCCCATTGATAGTGGTATACACAATAGCGGCTAATCCCACAATAACTCCCACTACCACATAGGCCCAAAATCCTGTCCGTTTAATCGGGATCCCCATGAGGCGTGCCGCTTCGCCATTGTTTCCAATGGCATAAAGACGTCGTCCGAAGTCGGTTTTCGTCAAGACCACACTCATTGCCCCATAAATCACGAGAATAATCCATGCGATGTTGGGAACCCCCGCCACACCGCCCACCACCAGCGGGCCAAATTTAGCCGGCAGACCAGACAGCCATTCTCCGCGTAATAGTGCAAAAATAGCTGCTTCCCAGATACTCATGGTTCCTAGTGTTGCAACAATGGGAGACACATGCCCAAGATAGATGATGCCTCCATTAATCGCACCAAACATGGCACCAGACAGCACGGCCACTAATGCAATAAGCAGCAACGGCCAGTGCCCCAACAGCCCCCACCCAATAAATAAGGACACGAGACCCATCACCGCCCCAACAGAAATGTCAATACCGGCCAGCAGAATCACTAAGGTCATCCCCGCCGATACCATCGCCAGTACAGACCCGTTAATGAGAAGCGATTGCAGGTTCGCAGGAGACAAAAATTGCGGACGCAAAAGGTCGACACCTATGGTCACCACGATCAATGCCACACCCAATAAAATTTCATGACTGTGGTGCCCGATTTTTTCTCTTAGCATGTGTTTTACCCCCGGTAGCGTCCCCAATCTAAGGCCACACGTGCCATGGTACGCGCCGCCACTAGCATGTCGTCAATCGCCACCGACTCGTTAATCTGATGCGCCATGTATGGAGACCCTGGGCCAAAATTAACGGTGGGAATCCCCGCATTAGTCAGTAACCCCATATCCGTATGGGAATGAATGCCTTCCATAATAGATCCGTGCCCCGTCGAGACTAACGCAGTATGCACACTATTGACGAAGGGATGATCCTGCGGCGTCTCTCCACAATCCGCATCTACTAACCACTCGATCCGGGGTGGATGGCGTTGCAGCCAAGAATCCGACTGCGTAAGCTCCGCTACCAGGTGCTCTACCTCATGCTGCACATGACCCCCTCGCAAATGCTCATCACGCTCTGCTGGCAAATATTGCACATTAATGATCATCTCCACGTGATCCGCGTAAGATGTAGCATAGGTGCCTCCCCTCACGGCCGCCACTTTAATTTGGTTGGGTTCGCGGAGCAACGGATGCCGCTTGCGAGGATCTGAAGCCCACATCTGATTGGTATGCTGAAAAATTGTGTACAGCGTGTATGCACGGTTAAGAGCATCTACAGCCCCCCCTTCTTCCCAAGAAGGTTGAGGCATTTCGATATGACCAGATTTCCCCTCGATCGTAATCTTTCCCCACAGAATTCCACGACACAGCGGAGCAATGCGCAAATCAGTGGGTTCAGGAATGATCGCCGCATCGGCACGAATTCCGGCATCAAGTAACGCCAAGGTCCCCATCCCCCCAGCTTCTTCATCCGGTACACTAGCCAATAGCACGTCCCCATCCAACTCGATATCCAGATCCGCTAATGCTCGCACTGCCAGACTAGCAGCCGCCAATCCCGATTTCATATCGACCGCCCCACGACCAAAAATTCGGTGACTATCATACTCCCCCGCAAACGGTGGATGCGACCAATTATCTTCGGGTGCCGGCACTACGTCTGCATGACCCATAAACATCAGGTCATGCCCTTGTCCCCCGTTCCCTGGCCGTCGAATAACCACCAGCGGGCGCCCTCGAAAATCTTTGTGGGGATGAAATCCCGGCTGCCCTTGATACCGTTGAAGATGATCCGCGTCTGGATCCCAAGACTGGATCGTCACGGCGCAATCGGAAAACCATTCTTGAAGCACCATTTGAAAGCCTTTCTCCCCCAAAGCCCCCGGCTGAAGATCCGGATTTACGCTGGGACATCGAATCATGTCTCGCAACAGGTCTACTAAAACTTGTCGATGAGCCCAAAGGTATGCATCGATGCGTTGTTCCACATCCATGACCAGTCTCCTTCCATCTCCATATGCTGCCACGCCATAACCTCGCCATTTACCACGAATCGCCTGGGGTGACGACCCCTGTTCCTCCACAGAGAATAGGGTTTGCGTTTTTCATCACCGGGTCCGTGCGCATGCTTTAGGACTTCCAAGTTAATGATCGACCACATGGCCTTCTGCCTCTGCTGAATATCCTAAAGCCATTCGAATCACACGCTCTTCGGTCATTTGGTCACCCACTAATCGTCCCTCCAGGTGTCCTTGTCGCATCACCAGCAGCTCATCTGCCAAGTTCAAGGCTTCAGGCAAATCAGAGGTGACGACCAAGATCGTTAACCCTTGCTGAGCTAATAAGCGAATGGTCTCATGAATTTCTTCTTTGACTTCCACATCAACTCCCCGCGTTGGCTCATCTAGGAGAAGAATTTGGGGATGGGTACTCATCCATCGCCCGAACACGATTTTTTGCTGATTTCCCCCACTTAAGGTCATGATGCTGTCCGCGAAATTCGACAACTTAACACGAAATCGCTGCTGAATATTTTGAGCCGATTGCCTTTCAATGGCGGGCCGCACCCACCCATGCACACTCAAAGACGGTTCCGCGGCGCTAATACTGTTATATAAAATACTCAACGTGGGAAAGATTGCTTGTTGATTGCGATCTTCCGGCACGTAAGCAATCCCCTGTTGAATCGCTTGACGGGGATTCTTGACGACGAGCTTTTGGTCATTGATCCGCAAGGTACCCGATTGAGCCTGAAGCCCACCAAACACCGTAAGAGCGACTTCTGATCGCCCCGATCCCACCAAACCGTACAAACACGTAATTTGCCCGCCCCGCAACATAAACGTAATTTTTTCATAAAAGGGATGACACGTGAGTTGATCAACCGTGAGAGATACACCTGCCGAGGCGTCCTGGGGATGATCCCTCTTTCCGTGGGGCTTGGTAAACCGACTAACCTCCAGCCTTCCCGTCATCAACTGAACAATCCGGTCTTCTTGCAGTTCGTCTGCCGACAATAATCCCGCCACACGACCGTCCTTTAGCACCACGGCGCGATGTACAAATCCCATCAGTTCGCGAAGTCGGTGGCTAATGTAAATAATGCCGATATCAGGGTTTTTGTTGCGCAATGTATGGATGGCCTGAAAAAGGCGCTGAGATTCATCATGGGATAAAATAGCCGTTGGTTCATCTAAAATGAGTAGACGACAATCAGTATGCACAGCCCGCGTTATCAGCACCATCTGCTGAGTGCCAATGGATAGAGATCCCATGCGTTGACCGATCACAGCAGGATCGAGCCCAAATGCTCGGACTGACACTTGCGCCGCCTTCTGCATCGACGGCCAGTCTAACAATCCCCAACGCGAACGAACCATAGATCCGGCATAGAGGTTTTCCAACACCGTCAGCTTGGGATAGATCTTAGGTTCTTGATAGAGAATGCTTACCC
Organism: Bacillota bacterium; assembly: GCA_021797515.1. Taxonomy (GTDB): domain Bacteria; phylum Bacillota; class Sulfobacillia; order Sulfobacillales; family Sulfobacillaceae; genus Sulfobacillus_C. Next base: position 135,752 of record JAJZZP010000067.1, read on the forward strand.
CTGCCCGGCGTGCTTCTTCTGGGTTACTCCAATAGCCGCTATGCTCGTTGAAAATGAGGTCTCCTGCGTCTGGTTTTTCTACCCCCGCCAGGATCCTCATTAACGTCGATTTCCCCGCCCCATTTTCCCCCACGACTCCCAGTACTTCTCCCGAAGCGACCTGTAAAGTCACCGCATCAAGAGCGCATGTGGCCCCATACCACTTACTAATGTGGTTGACATCCAGTAGTCGATGGGGCCGTTCACTCCCTGTGCCTTGGTCTAACATAGCAGCTCCTCTAAAAGTCGAACTGACCCACATTGTTCGGTGTAATCACCAAGGGTTTGCCTAACAACAATACCTTCGTTTGAGGATTCCAAGTAATGGGATGGGACAAACCGGGCACATGATTAATTGGCTTCAATGGACGATGCAAGGCAAATTGTCGCATAGCCCAAACATCGAGATACCCCAAATTATACGGATTCCATAGAACAGAAACTTTCATTACCCCCGCCTGCATATAGGGTTTTACCGTCATCGGTGATCCATATCCGGTCACTGTGACACTTCCAACTTTGTGCGCATCTTCGACGGCTTGACACACTCCCGGGATATTGCTCGATGCAACAGCGATAAGTGCCCGCACATGCGGATAGGCCGACATAATATTTTGAGCATCTTGCAACGAGGCAGAAGACGATCCCCCTGCATAGAGAGTATCGACAATGGTCATGTGCGGGTAGGCCGACGTTAAGCGTTGCTTAATGTAGCCAATCCATGCGTTGAGATTGGTGGCGGTTGGACTACCGGAAACAATGCCCACTTGTCCCTGCCCATGCAATTCCTTCGCCAGTTGATCCGCTAGTGTGTATCCTAACGCTTTGTTGGACGCTTCCGAGACAAAGGCTTGACGCACACTATTGGGCGAGTCGCTATCCGTCGTTAATGCGACAATACCCTCCTTGCGAGCGCGGGCAATGGCACCATCGATGGTATTCGGATCTAAGACCGAAATGGAGATAGCGTTATAATGTTGCGCAATTAAACTATCATAAATGCTCAATTGTGAGGCAGCACTTGCTGTTGTCGGACCATCGTAGTTAAAATCTACATGAAACCGCTTGGCAGCAGCCTGTCCCCCATGCTCCATTGCGGTGAAGTAGGGAATGCCAATGAGTTGGGGTATGAAAGCCACGCGAAGCGGTGATGCTGCCGTCGGTGAAGTGCTGGCACCGCATCCGCTTGCTAGCAGTGCTAGTGCGACAGTGGCCGCGGCGGCCGTTATTGCGGTCGAAGACTTTCGCATCGTGTTCCATCCTTTCTAGGTGTGTGTACCATCATCACTGAGATGATTTGACCATGATAATACCAAACGTTGCGCAACAAATCTATTCTTTTTCGCAAACTTTTTCTAGTGTGGATATCCTCCCCCTTACTAAAACCGCTAAAGTGAGGGGCATCCCATGAATGCATGCAGGGTTCTGCCGTAATGAGATGGCCAAGCGGTATAGTAGGGAGCGATCTAACCAATGAATTTCAGTGTCTAACATCGCTTAAAGCAACACAATCAAAGTGGTTGCACCACGGGATACCCCTGTTTGATTTGGCAATACTCCTGTAATTTGGCAGATAAGTTTTGGGAGTGGTGTCCGCAGATCCCATGCATCTAAATTACGAATTGTTCATTTTTTGTAGCGACGGTTGCAGGAAAATCTCCATTCGCAGAGAACTATACGGTGCATCATCGTCTATAACATTGTTTGCAGAAAGAACAAGATTTTCGATCACGCCTTACGGGTCAGTATCAAGCGCTTGTATATCGTCATTTACGATTCCTCAAAGCGTTTGTATTCCCCAGTGACAATTCCCAGTTAAATACTGGCTTGGTTGGGAGAATACGGGCATGCTAGGCTGTTGTTTTAAGGCCATAAGCGGGTCGCCACGGACGGGACACGGGGTTCATGGCAGGGAAGGCAACAGTCTAGGGTGAATCCTCAAACGGTGCCGGCAACAGACACTTTTGACGCCGTACCATGCTTTCGGTCTGCCGGAATCGGGAGGGCCGTGAGAATCGCCACAGACCGCCTCCGTCAACCAGCTCAACACGTCATCCTCCGGGGCAATCATCCACGGGTCCTCAAGGGTGCCCTGACCGGTCCAGTGGGCGGTGGCAGGGTAATTACGAAAAGTGGACCAAGGTCGCCCAGTAGGGCAGGATATACGTGGTGGTCATGGCTTAACTCCTTCACGCGGTGAGATGTCGAATGATACCGGGATCTTTCGTGATAGGTCATCTTGGTTCCTGTTGCCTGGGGTCAACTGGAAAGCTTTTATGCGCCGGATTCGACAAACTTTGCAGGCATACATCTCTAGGGGTAAATGGTGCCCATGTATTGGGAGAGCCAACCTTTATCACGATAATAATCGCAGCCGCGACTAGGAAAGCAATTTCTAGAAACCCTGTCCATTGCGTGTACTGTACTGACGGACCAATGCCCCGATATGACAGATGACACCGAAGGCCAACGTCGCAACGGCAATAGGAATCCATACCCACCCCGGTTTTGAAAGCGTCGAACTTAACAGGTATATGAACCCACTAAGACCCAACACGCCGAACGCGTGACCTGTGAGGTTCTCGCCCATCCAATACCACAACGCCAAAACTCCTCCGCCGCCTCCAAGCCCTTGCGCAGAATATGCTAAAAACTACGGGCGTTGACGGATTTTTTGGAAAATTCGATGGGAACAACCATCCAAAGGCCATATTAGGCCCAAACAACCAGAACAGCTAGTGGCGTCGCCAAGGCCCCGTCAAAGTCCTCCCTAATCAAATAGCGCATAACGTTGAAATTTAGGATGGACTTTTTCTAGAGGATCTGCTATCGTGACCTTATGCATACAGACCCCGCGATGTACCAAGGAACATT
>JAJZZP010000163.1 GCA_021797515.1 Bacillota bacterium
ATTACAAGCCCTCGATAAGACCGCTTAAACCGCCACAGTGGAAAGGGGCGAGAACGTGAGGGCTAGCAAGTGTTCGCGGCATCACCGCCGGCGAAAAAACCCTGTGTTGCCGGGGTGCGAAACTCAAGTCGGTTATAGTTCGAAATGAGCATCGGCTTAACGGCCATTTGAGCGTGATACAGGTGCCTTCAACCTCCTATTCCTCGCAATATACGCAAAAACCCTCTACACTCTAGCAAAGGGGGGGTTTACGATGGAATTTCGAGAAATGTCGCAAGACCAAGCCGTACAGAGTACTCACCAAATACCTTTTCGCATCCGCGGTGGATTGGCTCCGGTGGTGGAATGGGAGATGGATGACTCATTTGAACTCTTTTTCGAGCATTATGTGCTGATGTATCGAGATCCTCAAGTGGTCGTATCCGGATCCATTCCCAAGGGTGCCCTCAAGCGGATGATTGGGAATATGCCGGTTATCTTGGCCAAGGCGCATGGGCAAGGACGTTTAGCATTGGGACGCAGCGTACCAGGAGAAATTGTGGGCATACCAATGGCCGCAGGCCAAACCCTGGAGGTTCGTGAGCATCAATTTCTGGCGGCAACAAATACGCTGGAATATGGATTTACACGCGTCAAAGGCGTCGCCAATCTCCTATTTGGAGGCAATGGATTCTTCGTTGATACCTTTCACGGATCTCGTCAATCCGGCATCGTGTGGGTTCACGCGCACGGCAATCTCATTGAAGTGGTTTTGGGGCACGGCGAGCAATTGGATGTGGAACCCAGCCGCTGGTGCTACAAGGATCCGTCGGTTAAAATGAGCACCGTGCCCATTAATGTGTCCGCGGGACTCTTTGCTTCTTCCTCTTTTATGCTCAATCGATTCACCGGACCCGGCCGATTAGGATTACAATCGATGGCGCTGTATTTAAACACCGATAGTTGAGGCTATAATCCAGCTTCTGCATGTAAATATCTTGAAAACCATCGAATTTGAGAACAAGTTTTGAGTAGACGGAATCTCACGCAATAGCGCAATGGGCTGGAGCCTCCCTCGTACGCTCATCCAATGCTCGTCCAATTTGACAACCCGTCCGAGCGATGGGTTAGAACGTGCGACCCGATGCCTTTCGCCAGTCATTAGACTGGATCCCTTCGGCTCTTCACCTATCGGGTGGCCGGGTACGTGTGCTGCGCGCCTCCGGAGCTTCTCCCAAGTTCCGTCTCGTTTCGTTTTCTGCCATGCTCTACGACTCCGCCGAGGTCTCCGGGGCACTCGCCATAGACGCACCCCTACATGTTGTCCCCCGGCATTGCAGCGCGGTCGGTCCTCGGACGACTCACTAGTGCATATGATCCATTTCCGCGATCAGCCAATGAGGCCCAGCGCGGATTTGAGACACGGTTTTTTTGTCCCGTGCTGCACCGCTAAAAGAAGTCGTTTGGAGTATGGGGGAGCACTGGTATTAACTACGATCCCGACAATCACACTGCCAAACTATTGTCCGTGGAGGTCACTCTTAGATGGTAACCCAGTTGGCGAAGAGGGAGGTAGCATTAGGAGGCATCGGTCCAAACCTGAATTTTTTTAAATTTGGCGCCACCGGTCCTGGCATCCCCCGGATTGAGAGTTTTGACATGCGGGTCTTCCACACGGAACAACAACCATTCACACTTCAGAGACCCCTTGAATAGGGGTCTCAATTTAAGAATTTACCAGACGTACAGTTAGGGAGCCACTTTACAGTAAATCAAGTTCAAACTGTGATACGTCATCACCACCTCACCGTTCTGGTTGGTCAGCGTATGGGAGAATGTCACGCGACCACGATCTGGAGCCGATGACGGGGACTTGTCGACGATTTTGACCTGAAGAGATACGGTATCACCAGGTCGCACGGGACGATGCCAGCGCAACGCATCGATGCCAATTCCGACCCACATTGAGTCGTGCACCAGACCCAACTGAAGAAAGAGCCACCAAGCCAAACATATCGTATGAAAGCCTGACGCGATGAGCCCGTGAAACGGGCCCTCCTCGGCATGTAAGCGATCCAGATGCATGTTTTGGGGGTCGTAAATGTGCGCAAATTGAATCATTTCGGCTTCTGGAATCGTTCGCCCTCCGCCTGCAAAAACCTGACCGACTGTGAAATCTTCATAGAATAACGACATCTTTCTACTCCTTTCGTAAAGCGATTGCACGCCAACACGGGATAGGACATTGAAGGCTTTCACTCAGAAACGCTTTTTGTTCGTCTGGTGTCCGAAACAGACTTCTGCTTGACGGCGACCCAATTGACCAAAAAGATCCCGACGAAAATACAGAGGCCTCCCCACACCACCTGTGCAGTAATTGGTTCTCGCAAGAGGAACCACCCGAAAAGTACGCCAAAGAACGGGGCCAAAAACAGAAAAGCGCTGATCTTCCCCGGGTCGCCTTGTTGCAAAAGCCAAAACCATATCGCAAACTGAACGATGGACCCCATGATCGCAAGCCAGACGATGACGAAGAACACTGTCGCATTCATGGTGAACTGGGGTTTTTCCCAGAGGGCGCTGGCACCCAAGAGCAACACGCCCCCGAATAACATCTGGTAGGCCGTCAGCACCCATACGTCGAAATGATCACGCCAACGGTGAATCAACAAGGTAGCCACCGCCCAGGATGCGGCACCGGCCAGAGCAATGCCCGTGCCCACTTGGATCCGGAGGTCAAACCCTAAGGACAGCGCCACGCCCAGAAATCCGATCAGAACACCAAACCACTGCGTTTTCTGATAACGGGTTCCGAGAAATACGGTTGCGAAGACCACGACCAACAGAGGATTCACGAACGTGAGAATAGAGGATTCCCCCGCACTAATGGTGCGGAGACTAAGAAAGATACATCCCATCACGCCCGTCGTTTGGAACAAGCCAACGGCCACGAGACGCAGCCAATCCGTGATTCCTCGAGGATGGGGTCTCCTGGCCGTAAGGACCGCGATGACCATCAAGATCCCGGCCAAAACGAAACGTACCCCGACCAGTAATAACGGCGAGACATAAATCAACCCGATTTTTCCGATGGCAAAGGATGATCCCATCAGCGCCGTCGTCGCAACCACCCCAAAAATAAAAGCGTTACGCTTCAACCAACACCGCCTCTTTTCCTGCGATGGATTCGAAGGAACCTTAGGGTGTGAACTCTGCCCGCTTTAAAAAATGCTCCTTCCAGGGCATTGTACGATGGTAACGATTCATGTACGATGGAACTATGGATGCGTATCCGGATATTCTCACGATCGGAAAACTAATTGGCGATCCTGCACGTGCAGCCATGTTAGTGGCGTTACTGGATGGGCGATCCCGGCCTGCCAGTGAGTTAGCGTGGATCGCTCACGTGTCGCGGCCAGCTGCCAGCGCCCATTTATCAAAACTGGAAGAAGGCGGGCTTCTGGAAGTCGCCTCGGAAGGTCGGTACCGATACTATCGATTGAAAAACGCGGAGGTCGGGCAGGCTTTGGAAACATTGGCCCGCATCGCACCACCGGCAACGGTCAGGTCCCTGCGAACCTCTGAGGAGCTGGCGTCCCTAAGGTTTGCTCGCATTTGCTATGACCACCTGGCTGGCTACGTTGGCGTTTGCCTGACTCAAGCTTTCCTGGTGAAGCAATGGCTGCTGGATCAGGGCCAAGCTTATGACATCACCGAAGCCGGAATCCATGGCTTCGAAGACATGGGGATCTCCGTGGAAATGGCCCGCCGCACTCGCCGAGCATTCGCCTATCCCTGCCGTGACTGGAGTGAAAATCAACCGCACCTGGCCGGGGCGCTGGGAGCCGCGTTATTCAAGCTTCTGGGCGATCACGGTTGGGTGGACCGCGCTTATGCCAAGCGGACCGTGCAACTGACCGACACGGGTCGGCACAAACTCAGTCAACTGCTTGAGATTGATCTGGAACAGCCGGGTAATGCGAGCAATCTCTTGACGCCTTGAACACAAATCTCTGCGCAGTCCTCACTTCGGGGCTAGCTTAAAAGGGTGATCACTTTGACGCCATCCCAAAATCTTCCAGAACTCACCGTGGCCATCTCTACCGTTGCTGGCTGTGGAGAATACGTTGGTTTGGCATGGGTTGCTGCTGCGCCCCATTGGTATTGATCACTTGCAGCAGGAGATCGGGAATGCATAGCGAATATCTCCTGCATTACTGGAAAATCCCTTTTTAAATCAATCGTAGGTTCACTGGATGCATTCGGTAAAAAAGGATCGTAGCTTTTGTGCGGATTTTTGGGAATCGCAAACCGGAAACTTTACACAGGAAGGAAACGATTGCCATGCGTATCAAACATCGGGACTCTGTGCCACAAATTGACCCCACCGCGTGGATCGCACCGAATGCCGTAGTGTCAGGCAAGGTCGTGGTGGGTCCTGGGTCTCGAATTTTGTATGGAGCTGTATTAACTGCAGAGGGTCGGGCCGAACTGAAAATAGGATCGGACTGCGTTATCATGGAGCAGGCCGTTTTGAGAGCCTCCGGGCGATTCTCGCTTTCCGTAGGTGACGGCACCTTGGTTGGACCGCACGCATACTTAAGTGGCTGCAAGATTGGTCCCAGTTGCTTTATCGCAACGGGAGCTATGGTTTTTAACGGTGCATTCTTGGGGGAAGGGTCCACGGTAGCGTTGGGGGGGATTGTGCACATTAACACCACCCTACCAACGGAGTCTTGGATTCCCATAGGCCATATCGCCGTTGGGCAACCGGGGGAAGTCTTTTCTCCGGATCGGTCGACAGCAATCCACGAAAAAATTGGGCGGACGGGTTTCCCAACGTATGTGTTTGGACTAGAAGCCGAGGGCAGACACCGCGGTGAAATCAATCGAGAAATTGCCCGTCAGTATAGCCGCGCCTTACAGGCCCATCAGTACGATGAGATTTTGTCAGACGATTGATCGCAGAGCCGCGGCGAAATTGGTTGTAGAATTGTAGTGGTGGGGAAGCAAACTCGCATTAGACTTCCCGTGGGCTGCCTAAGCCTTGCCAATATCTTCGCCATTGTTCTGATCGCGACAGGATTGCCACGATTCTTTATCCCGTGATCTTATTGAATTTTGCACGTGGGTTGTCCCGACAGCAGTGTCCCCGCGGTAAGCACCAAGATTTACTGATAAAAATGATGATATACTAGTCACAAAACTGCGGAAATCTTCGGCACAGGCCTTATGCGCTTGTTTGGGAAAGCGGGGCGATGACATGGTGGAAGTGATTTCTCAAACCCGATACCGGTTCCACGACGGCTTCTGGTCCCAGGAACCCGCAGAAGTCGTCCGCGAAGCACCCATCACACTTTGGGTAAACGGGCGCGAAATCGCCACAATAATTGCTACCCCGAACGACATCGAAGAATTAATCTGTGGCTTCTTAGCCATGGAAGGCATCATTGCCCAACGCAGTCAGATTACCATCTTCCAATATCATGAAGACGATCAGCAGGTGTGGGTCAGGATTCCTAATGCCAACGAGGAACGGCTGTTGCACTTTGCCCGACCCACATTATCTGGCTGCTGCGGTCGAGGACGTCCTTTGTTGTACTTCGCCAATGATCAAGACTTAGCGCCGATCAACGGGGCCCTGACTCCCCACCTGTCTCCAGCCACAGTGACCACCTTATTTTCCCAGCTCAACCAGGTTACACAGCAACAGCATTCGGGAGGGCTGCACGCGGCTGGATTGGGCAGTCAGGACGGGGCGCTCCGGGTAGCACGCATGGACGTGGGCCGCCACAACGCGTTGGATAAGGTGTACGGCTGGAGCCTGATCCAGCAGGAAGATATCCGTTCGCTGATCGTGGTCTTTTCCGGCCGCCTCTCAAGCGAAGTATTGATCAAAGTAGCCCGCATGGGCATTGGCATAGTAATTTCCAATGCGGCACCGACGTCCCTCGGTATTGAACTGGCCACTATGCTCGGCATCACCACCGTTGGCTTTGTTCGTAGCCGTGAACTCAGCGTTTATAGCTACCCGGAACGCATTCAATCCTAACGACCGCGAAATTGCGGCGCCCGTTTTTCCAAAAACGCAGCCATGCCTTCCTGTTGATCTTCGGTGGCAAAAAGCAAGCTAAACAGCCTCCGTTCGTGTTTCAAGCCCTCTTCCAAAGGGGTATCCATTGCGGTGAGTACCGATTCTTTAGCCAACCGTACCGCAACCTGAGGTAAGGCAGCAATCTCCTCCGCCAGTTCCAGAGCAGCTTGTTCTAATGAATCCCCCGGGACCACACGATTAATTAAGCCATAGGCATAAGCTTCGTCGGCGGTCATGGTCTTGCCCGTTAGCACCATTTCCATCGCCCGCACCTTGCCGATGGCCTTGGTGAGCCGTTGGGTTCCTCCCGCTCCCGGCATTACCCCTATTTTGATTTCGGGTTGACCAAAACGGGTTCCCTCGGCCGCAATAACCATGTCGCAAGCCATGACCAATTCCATTCCGCCTCCCAGCGCGTATCCTTTAACGGCAGCAATTAGCGGTTTGGAAAATTTCCGTATATTTTCCCAACGATTAATTTGCGGTGATGTCAGCATAGTCACCGCGTTTTGTCCTTTAAGTTCGGAAATATCTGCTCCAGCAGCAAAAGCTCTGCCCTGTCCGGTGATGATCACCACCGAGACCGCATTATCTTTATCCAACATTTCCAAATGCGCCACAATGGCCTCCATGAGTTCACTATTCAGCGCATTTAATACCGCCGGCCGATTTAGACGCAAGATACGCACCGGACCGGTCCCAGGGTCTAGCAACAATACCGGTTCACTCATGACTGCCACTCCACCACCTTTAGTTCTACAATCCCTTTGGCGAACCCGTTCAGATCTCTGCCGGCATCCCGTCCTTCGGGGGAAACCAACGCCCGATCCAGAGTTTTCCGATCGGCAAAATTCATGGTTGCCACCAAAAAAACATCCTGCTTCCCGCCTAAGCTCTCCACTTTGCCCCAAGACAAACCTTGAAGTCCGGGCATTGCTTGGGCTAATGGTGCATGTACCGCCGTATAGTGGGCCAGGAATTGCTCGGGGTCAGACGGAGTCTGATAAATTGCTAGTAAACTGACCATGTGTTTGGCGCCTTCCTTTCGGTTTGGCTTAATCGCGTGGTTATGATGCTCCTGATGAGGGTAAGCAACCCGCCTCAGATTTTTAAATTATAACAGTTTGATCCCAGTTATTGCCGATGGTGGCTTGGTATGATTTGCGCCAGCGCCTCTGCCAAATCGTGCGCGGCATAACGCTCTTGCGCCAACGTGTTATCGGGCCCTCCGATTTCAATTAGCAAGTCATTGGGCATTAATTGCTGATTATAACGGTATGGCACCATGTCGATGCCATTGCCCCGTAGAATACCGGGAGCAACAACCCCCAACTCTTTAGCCAATCGCATCGCGAACGCTAAATTTTGGTGCCAATAGGGATCTGGCAACAGTTTATTAGTGCCTACCACAATAAGAATGCGTGCCATTTTGATTCCATGGACAATTCCCGTAGTCTCGCTACCACCAGCTTGGCCCCGATGCAGGTCAATCAGAACCTTAACCGAGGGATACCATCGCAACAGTTGCTTAGCCGTGTAGTATGAGGTGTTGTAGCTGGCCAAAAGTCCATCCTTCATGTTATCCACTCGTGACTGTACGACACTCACACCTAATTGGCTCAAATCCTGACTCAGCCACCATCCCACTTGGACGATCGTTTTGGACCACGCCGTGGAATCGGCCATGGGCGCTCCAGAAGTTAATTCTGACCAAAACGATTCCCGGCTGTGGGTTTGATAGATACCGACCGAGGGGCTGTGGCCTAGTTGCGCCCATACTCGTGACCCGTCTCCCGGCAGTCCTGCCATTACCGCGTCTTGCCCCGTAGGCGTCGGCAGCGGTTTAGGATGTGAGGGTTCCGCCACCGCAGGTATGGCGTTCAGCGCAGGAATTTCCACCGCCATTAAAGCATTGAGACTGTTAAGCCGAACTCCCGAGATATCCGTCAAACCCGTCATGACTAGTGATCTCCAGTGCCAGGAAAAAGGTTTGGGATGCATCACCAACCCCATTAAGGGGACGCCCTGATTGACCCAGTCGCGAAGCGATGCCGGACTTTGCTGCAATATGCTGAGACTATTCTGGAGCCACGAGTGCCTGCCCTCTGATCCGATATGGCCCAGCACCGGTATTGCCGGACCCGCGTTCTTAGAAGGAATTCGCCAAAGCACAATCAACGCCGCAGCCAATGCCGCTCCGTAAAGTGTGACAGTTGTCCAGGGAATCCGCCGAGGTCGTGGCCAGCGACGTCGAGACGGCCGCTTCGGGGCCCCCGCCAACGGAATACGACGACGGCGATGAAATCGAGGCCGCCGGCCAAAAAACCATACGATTCGCGGTCGATGCCATCCCCGCCTGCCACGCACCGTAATCACCCTCTAGTTTAGGTATATTTCCATAGTATGGGAAAAATTTTGTTTTAGACCTCATATGGTATTTATCCCCAAATCCGAAAAAACACAAAGCCTGCAACCCAAAGCAATCCGCCTGCCAGGACAACGTCCCAAACCTTTACCTGTATTCCGGGCAGGACGTGTCCCGCAACCCACAGCAATATCGCGGCCATTACCCAGGCTACCGGTCCCGGCAACTTCAGAGAAGCCCGGGTACCCAGCCAAAACTCAAGGAATGAGATCGCCATCGTTAAAAAAACAGATAAAAAAATGGCACGCGAGCAGGGAAGCAGAAAATCCCGGAACCTCGGCAGCAATCACATAGCACACTGTGGCCATCAGCCAAAATCGCAATAAGTAATACCACGTCCCCCGTGTCACCTCCTCTTTACCCTATGATTGTCCCATGTTATAATCCCGTAATAGGGGGTATCTGAGTGGCTAATATTAAGTCTGCCAAAAAACGTATTCGTCAAACAGAAACACGAACCTTGCGCAATAAAATTCGCAAAACTATGGTACGCACGGCAATTCGTCGTTTCGAAGACGCTTTGAAGCACGAGGACATGGATTCTGCTGCAAGCGCATTAAAATTTTGCTATGCTCGGCTGGATCGTGCTGCGCAAAAAGGCTCCATCCATCGCAACACCGCCAACCGCAGGAAATCGCGATTGGCTATTCGCTTCAACAAGGCCAAGGTTGGTTAACCATATTTGATAAAAACCCCAACCTCGTTTGGGGCTTTTTTTATCCCCAAATCCCCCGCTACATTAACGCCAGCCATAAGGTGAGCCAGACTTCCGGATCACCACGACCAATTTTGATGGCACGATCGATATATTGTGCGCGGCGAATTCCTTCACTCACTTGTTCCAGAGTCCATCCTTTGGCCGATTGGTACAATCGACTGGCGACGAAATCTTTTAATCCCTCCTGCTGGGCAAAAGCTGTGGCCGATATCCTCTGGCGCTGGGCCTCCAATACATGCCCCACCTGAATCAGTTGCCGCGCAACAGTGATTAATATAGGAAGAGGCTCATTCCCCTGGATAAGCAACTCTTGTAATATCTGCAGGCTGTCCCGCTTCTGTCGACGGACTACCGAGTCGGTCAGCTTCCAAAAGGCCGTTCTGCCCAACGGTGCCACAAAATCACGAACAAGCGCTTCGTTCCATGGGGTACCTACATCATAAAGCGCCATTTTATCGAGTTCTTGTTCGACCTGGTATTCGTTGGCATCTACCATCTGAACCAATGTCTCCGCTGCCCCCGATTTCAATTGCAACCGGCGCTTTTTCGCGTTAGATTCCACAAATCTCATAAACACCGCGGGTTTCAATGGCCTTAACTCAATGATCCGGGTACTGCCCAAACCTTTAACCAGTCCCGGCATCGATTTTTTATCCCAAATAATTAGGCAGGTGGCGTCGAGGGCATGGGGCAACCAAGCCAAAACATCGCTTTCCTTGGTCTTCCAGGCTGCAGTATCCCGCACCAACACCACTCGTCCCTGAGAGAAAAGGCTAGGAGTTTGTAAAAATCCCTTAACATCGGGCCAGGCAACAGAAGATTCGTCCACAGCGAGATACCCGTCCCGAGCAGCACGGTCGCCCAACAGGCGATCGCGCACTTTGAAAATCCATTGCCAAGCCCAGTACGGCTCTTGACCGATGACGTAATAAACCTTTTCCAAGGTTCCCCGTTCTGCCACCGCCATCGCTTCGGCTATATCCATGGGTCCTTTCCTTCCGACGCATAACGGTCCAGATATTTGGCCACATTGTACCAAGATACAAGACACGCGCAAAGGTTGGCATTGCAACCACATCCGACTCAGCGAAAGGAGGTTTGTTGCTATGTGGCCCTTTTCCCGACATAAGGCAAAATTTAACGCGAAAAGGTCAACCATTCCCAGCCACCCGGATCAACCACCAAAAAGTCAGGCAATGAAACTAGTGGAGACACTGAAGACATCTGAAGAAACATTAGAGCACCTAACTGGTTTTGACTTAGGCCTACTTAAAGACTTAGTTACCGAAACCCAAACTTTTTCCAAACGGCTTGAAGCCCTAGGTCTAGACTGGGCATCAGGGAACTCCTCAACACCCGCAAAAACCTTAGATGAGTTTTCGGGGAACATCGAGGCGGCTTATGACCGTCTTAAAAGCACTGTAGGACAATCACCGGATATCATTATCCGCCGCTTCTTTATCGGACAACGCCAACAAGTGCCTGCACTCTTGACCTTTGTTGATGGTTTGGCGAGCAATGAAATGATTGATCAAGACACTGTTACCTTGATGCAAAGTTTTAAAGGAACCACGAGTTTACAGCTAAATCCCTTGATCGCTCACCAAATCATCCACGACTCCGTGGTATCCGTGGGACATGCCACCGTAGAGACCAAATGGTCCAAGTTAATCATCGACTTGATGGGTGGCAACACCATTGTGTTTATTCAAGGCTGTCCCGAAGTACTGGTGCTCGATACCGTAAACTACCCTGCCCGGGCGATTCCCACTCCGATGACTGAACGTGCCATTAAAGGCCCCCAAGAAGCTTTTAATGAAGTGATTCTGACCCAAATGAATTTGATTCGACGTCGCATTAAGAGTCCTAATTTACATTTCGATCCCGTGAAGATTGGCCAGTTGTCCCAAACCATGGTGGTAGTGGCCCATGTGGAAGGCGTTACCAATCCTGAACTGGTGATGGCGATAAAGCGCCGCCTGGCTTCAATCCAGATCGACACTTTAGTATATTCCAACACAATATCCGAATCCCTGTCTAGCTCCCGTTCGTTGTTTCCCCAGGTTCGGTCCACAGAACGGGCAGATATTGTGGCGCGCGATTTGTCCATGGGAAAAGTCGCGATTATGGTCGACAACACTCCCGATGTCTTGACCTTGCCGGCAACCTTTATCGATTTCTACCAAACCACCGACGATTACACGGCCAGTTTTTGGGAAGCTTCACTAGAACGATTGGTTCGGTTGCTGGGGCTCTTTGTGGGGTTGTTGCTACCCCCACTTTACATCGCGCTCAGTTCCGTGGATCCAGAGCTGTTGCCGACAAAACTCGTCATCACCATTGCCGGATCCCGGGTGGGTATCCCCTTTCCCCCCATTTTCGAAGTCATCATCATGTGGACCATCATTGAAATTTTGCGTGAAGCAGCGATTCGATTGCCCAAGGGACTCTCGACAACTCTTGGTACCGTAGGCGCTATCGTCGTCGGGACTGCTGTCGTCAAGGCAGCTTTGGTCTCGGACATCATGATTGTCATTATTACTCTCACTGCCCTGGGGCTTTTTACTTCACCGGTTTATGAAATGGCAGTTCCTTGGCGAATCTTATTTTGGTTTGTCATTCTTGCCGCGTATTTTTTAGGCATTTACGGCATTATCCTGGCGTTAATCGTAATCTTGGCTCATTTGGCCAGCATGGAAAACTTTGGGGTTCCCTATTTGTCGCCGTTTGGCCCACTCCGAGTCCGTGACCTTAAGGATTCCTGGGTGCGATTCCCTGAGCGCAATATGGTCTATCGACCTGTTTCACTGCGCACCGTATCTCCCAAACAACGTACTCGCCACCCTCAAAAACCTATGGTATCCCCTCAGTTGCACCAAGCCCAAAAGGAGCACTTCGATAATGAGGTTTAGAGTGGGGACCAAGGCCGTAGCAGTGTTAGGTTTGGTACTTCTTTTGACCGGATGTTGGGGCAACCTTCCGGTCAATGACCGAATTTTGGTGCTCTGCATGGGAATCGACCCCGCCAAATCCCCCAACCAATTTACGGTCACTTTTCAATCCCCAACGCCTTCATCGGTCACCAACAGCAGTCAAGGAGGGTCTACGGGCAGTGGGGGTCAATCTGACGTGTTCGCGGTCAAAGGGACCGGACAGAGTTTGGAGGCTGCCTTTAACCAGGCCCAGGCTAAAGTGTCCAAAGATTTATACCTGGGTCAACTGCAGGTTTTGGTCATATCGAACCAGTTAAAACCGGCGTTGTTGAAACGTGCCATTACCAGCCTGCAAAGCATTGGTACCTTAGACAAAACGCCTTATATCGTTGTAGCCAACGGCTCCACGTTTAAGATACTGCAACAAATTTCCCCTCAGGCCAAATTCCCCAGCCTGTATTTCATTTCGCTTTTCGGATGCGTGTCCTGCCAAACCGATGCCTTGGGCATGCGGTTTTGGCAGTATTTAGTCCGCATTGACACCCGCGGAGTAGATCCCTACGTACCGGTAGCGCTGCCTTTTAGCCAAGGATACAGCGTAGATCGGGTGGCGCTGTACCGAGGCTACCACTATGTCACCATGCTAGATCCGACACAAACCACCACCTTTGGCATTTTGCAAGGTCTGGCCCACAAAGTCAGCCTATACGTGCCTAAATTCCATGCCACCGTAGCGTTTTTGACCGGCCCAAGCCTCCTGACTACCCAAGTCGTCGACGGCCAGATACGCGCCATCTTTGACGTGCACCTCACTGCCATGCTCATGGGTCTGGACCCGCATTCGGAAACCACCCAAAAAGTCTCCGATATCTCGCAGATGGCATCGCAGATCCTGGCTAGGCGGGGCGTTACCCTGATCCGCCAGTTGCAACACCAAGACGTTGACCCCTTGGGCATTGGTCGGATGTTGAGTTGGCAACATCCGGGGACCTTTAGCCATTACCCCCATTGGCATGAAGAATATCCCAAAGTACATGTCATTGTGCACTGTGTGGTGAAAATTACCGATGTGGGAACTACTAAATAATCAAGAGGAGGGCAATTCCTATGAACAGAGATGCTGTCGAACGATTGCCTCGTATCTCAGCCATGCAGTTTGCCACCATGATCACCTCAGGTTATATCGCATTAGGCATTTTTTACTTTCCTCGCCAGGCCATTTCCGATGCTGGGCGTGCAGGCCTATGGTCGATCATTTTGGATGGATTCATCACCTGGATTTTGATGCACCTGCTATTTCGGCTCAACAGATTAGTGCCTAACGAAACGCTAACCAGTTTTGCTCCCAAAATATTCAGCAAACCCGTCGGGTTTGTTATGGGACTGTATACCATTGTTTACAATTTTATGTTGGCCATAGCGGCGGTCACATTATTTGGATTTGTTTTGGGAGATATTTTCTTGCCGTTAACCCCGATCTGGATAATTGTTGGAGCCCTCGTCCTAACTGCGGTGTACATGGGTTGGGGAGGCACCACCGGATTGGCGCGCACCCTGCAAGCAGGATATACCCCAGTCGCTATACTGACCTTGCTGACGGGGCTGGCCACAGGTCTTTTGGTCCGCCATCCAGTTCTTCTACTTCCACCCGAGAACTTCCCAGTTATACCCATATTGCACGGCGCTTGGCAGGAATATGTCATATTCATCGGGTTTCAGCTCACTATAACCTTGTATCCCTTTATCCGCAACGAGCAGCGCAAGCAAGCAGAAAAGTACACTTACATTGCCCTCGGGATAGTCATTGCCGCCCTGGTAATCGAATATGAGGTGATGATCGCGACGTTTGGTCCCTCCTATATCACGCAGTTGCGTTGGCCCCTTGTTAGTCTAATGCGCATTCTTTCCGTGCAAGGGTTTTTCATTGACAAATTCGGCCTCTTGGTGGTCGCGTTGTGGACTATCATCGTAGCCGGTTTCACCGCTGTGCGGCTTTGGAGTTTAGCCCATGACACCATGGCTATGTTTCGCTTAAAAGGCGCGATTGCCTACCATATTGTTTTAGCGGTGTCGGGACTCGCTCTCATTTTAGCATCCACTGTCATTTCCAACGCCCAATTTGATGAAATTTTAAATGAGCGCTACTTAATTCCTGCAGGTGTTTTTTATCTGGTAGGGATTCCCTTAGCCCTCCTCCCCGTAGCCTATTTGCGCAGCACTGCGGTAAAAAAACTCCGCAGCCAAACGGAGGCTACTCCTCCCCCAATTGGTTAGGGTGAGGAAATTCAATTCGCACCGCAGTGTGTCCTGGTTTAGATTCAATGCTAAGCTTGCCACCATGGGCCTCCACCAATCGACGGACAATCATCAGTCCCAAACCGGACCCATTCGGTTTAGTACTCCGACGGGTGCGAAACAACTGCTCCATGACCTGGGGATCTATGCCTGGGCCGTTGTCCTCTACCACGATCTCGGTATATAAGACGCTCGGATTTACCCGCACCGTCACCATGTTGCCAACCGTCACCATGGCCTCTTTGGCATTTTTTAAAAGATTGCTCAGTAGGTGGTTAAGTCGTAGCGGATCGGCCCAGATCATGGCGTCTGGCGGACAATGGATCTTAAGCCTGGTGCCTTCGGCACCAATATCTGGTGAGATTTCCTCCCATGATTGTCGAATTATGGGCAATACCAGCACATTTTGCGGCCGAATTTCGGTATCGCGGGTGGCCCACAAAATGTCCTCAGTAATATGCGCTAACCGTGTCGCTTCATTCAAAGCTTGCTCCAAATATCGGGTCATTGGCGGATCCGACGGCTCCAATTGCGCCAATTCGATATATCCCATGAGAGAAGTCAAGGGATTGCGGACTTCATGCATCAAGGCTGCAGCGGCATTAGCGGAAATCACGTCCTGCTGCACCATTGGCTGGGGAATGGTTTCCACTAAAATCCATTGTCCATGGCCATGGACACGAATTTCATATTTTTCGTGGTGGGATACCAGTACCGCGTGGGCACCCTTAGATATGACCTCAGTCCATTCTGGGAGCCATGGTACTTCATCCCATGTCCAATGCTCCGTTAAAGACAATCCCATCACCTCGTCAGCAACCTCGTTGCAATAGATCCAGTGCCGATCCTGGGCCACTGCAATTCCAGTATGCAGTCCCTCCCCCATCGCCTTCCATTCCAATTCAATAGGCCAAAACAGGCTGCCCTGCATCGCTCCTTCAAGATTGATAACAGGAGTAAATTGCACGGTATAGGAGCGACCAGCAACGTCCCAGCGTTGCATTCGAAAACCCATAGCCCGCCGACCAATTTGAAGGCTCACCACCTCAGGAGTAAAACCCATCCCCTTTGCCGTTTGGTTGCACCAGACAACATCTGATTCTTGCCCGTAAAACACTATGGGAACCGGCATCAAATCCAATACATCCTTACGTACTACGAAGTCATTGGTTAATTCGATATGACTCATCACGCGAAATGATATACACATCGGGAAGTCCCTTTCTCCGTCATACTCACTCATTCGACATATACGTACATAATCCTCTATTTTCACAATAAAAGCCATTTTCTATCCAGTCCCGCAAACCATACCGTTCCATGCTGGATTTTCTTCTCCCATCGTCCAAAGTACGCTATGATTAAACCCAATTGACGCCACGGTCTTTGGATCCTCTCGAAAGGCGGGTTTTCACGACGATTGCCAATAGCGAACGCAGTAACTCCGGGTGGGGCATAGCCGATATATTGGTAGGGGTGGTCATTTTGGCCCTGATCTCCTTACTCATTGCCTGGGCCACGCGGGCGCCGCGCCCCCACCCCGAAGTCGGAAAAATCTCTTTGTCATTTTGGCGTCTTCCGGTCTATGCCTTGTATTCCTGGTTGCGCATGGCCGCCGCGTACCTCATCTCTTTGCTATTTACCTTTGTCTACGCCTATGCCGCCGCCTATAACAAGCGTGCCGAAAAATTTCTCGTCCCGCTTTTAGACATTTTGCAATCCATTCCGGTACTGTCGTTTTTGCCCGTGGTTTTGCTAGCCTTCATTGCCCTGTTCCCTGGTTCACGCATTGGAGTGAACTTAGCATCCATCCTGTTGATCTTTACCGGGCAAGTATGGAATATGGTGTTTGCGTTATATCATGGCCTCATCACCATCCCTCGCGATCTCCGTGAATCGGCGTTATCCCTCAACCTTTCTCCCTGGCAGCGATTTCGCTCACTGGAATTGCCCTACTCGATGGTCGGACTGGTGTGGAATTCAATGATGTCTTGGGCTGGCGGGTGGTTTTTCTTAATGGCTGCGGAAATGTTTTCCCTTGGCAATAAAAATTATCAATTGCAGGGCTTAGGCTCCTATCTGCAAACGTCAGCCAACCAGGGCAACTGGACCGCAGAAATCGCTGGCTTGTTAATCTTGGTGTTAGTCATTGTATTAATGGATCAATTAATTTGGCGACCTCTCTTGGCTTGGGCCGATAAATTTAAAATGGAATTGGTAGAGGGTGATATTCGGGCGCGATCAGCAGTTTTAATGATTTTACGGCGTTCACGATTAATTGAATGGCTGGGGAACGCCGTATTATCGCCGCTATTAGAATGGAGCGACCGCTGGTTTGGAGTGAAATTACCGGCATGGCGTCGCAAATCTATCCTCTCCTCAATTGCTGGGTTGCTGCGCACTCTAATTCTCGCGGGCATCATAGTAGGGTTGATTACGGCACTGGAAGGTACGTGGAGACTGTTCGAACATGTCTCCGGCGCCCAGTTACTGCTGGTTTTCGAGGCAACGGGAGCGACCCTGCTGCGGGTGCTAACTTCATTGGCCATTTCGGTGATCTGGACTGTACCAGTGGGAGTATTTATCGGTTCTAATCGGCGCTGGGCAAAAATGTTAACCCCCATCAGTCAGATTGCCGCTTCGGTTCCGGCCACAGCCCTGTTTCCAGGTTTAGTCGCGCTTTTAATCCACGTCAAGGGAGGTCTTTCCACGGCGGCCATTTTGTTAATGGTATTAGGTACTCAGTGGTACGTGCTGTTTAACGTCATTGCAGGAGCCTCGGCCATTCCGGAAGATTTGCGCGAGGCCACCAAAATGTTTCGGCTGAAAGGCATTCGGGTATGGACCACCCTCGTTTTGCCTGCCATTTATCCCTACCTCATCACCGGTCTCATCACCGCCGCCGGGGGAGCCTGGAATGCTAGTATCGTTGCGGAATACGTGAGTTTTCAAAACCATGTCTATACCACATTTGGCATCGGCTCCCTAATCGCAGAGGCTTCCACCAGCGGTCACTTCCCCTTATTACTGCTCTCCACCGCGGGTTTGGCAGCAGCGGTTGTTGTGATCAATCGTCTCATCTGGCGTCCGCTTTACAACCGGGCCACCAAGCGGTATTCATTATCATAGTCCAAAAGAAGGTGAGACTCCATGCAATATCCGCAACATACTGAACCATTAGTTCGGCTGCTGGGCGTCACTAAAATGTACGTGCAACCGGATAACTACGACATCTTAATTTTGGATGATATTACGCTGGAAATTCGCCCCGGCGAATTTGTTGCACTGCTAGGCCCTTCAGGTTCGGGAAAATCCACGCTCTTGCGCATCATTACCGGACTATCCGCACCGTCTTTCGGCACCGTCCTGTATCGAGGTCGCCCGGTAGCGGGTCCCAACCCCCATGCGGCCATGGTGTTCCAATCTTTTGCCCTCTATCCCTGGTTGACGGTTTTGCAAAACGTTGAATTAGGTCTTCAGGCTAAAGGAGTTCCGCTAGCAGAACGGCACGACCGAGCGGTCAAACTAATCGACTTGATCGGACTCAACGGATATGAAGACGCCTTCCCCAAAGAACTTTCCGGTGGAATGCGGCAACGTGTAGGATTTGCCAGGGCACTGGCGGTAGAACCCGAATTGTTATGCATGGACGAACCATTTTCAGCGCTGGATTTTCTCACCGCGGAAAATCTTCGTTCCGAGTTGCTTGACTTGTGGCTGGAGTCAAAGATTCCCACACGAGCCATTTTAATGGTCACCCACGGCATTGAGGAAGCCGTATACATGGCAGACCGCATCGTCATTTTATCTAAAAATCCTGCCCGTATCGTGTCGGACATGCCGATTGCGTTGCCTTACCCAAGAAACCGCAAAGATCCGGCTTTTATGCAAATAGTAGACACCGTGTACAAAGTGGTAACCGGTTGGAACGACCATCCACATCAGTCTTCGGTAGCAGATCTAACGGAACCCAAGAGCCCGGACCGACCGCATCTTAGACCAATACCCCATGGGCATCTCTCGATGCTCTCAGGGCTTTTAGAATTGGTCGCTGATCGCGGCGGTCGCGACGATTTATATCATTTGGGGTCAGAACTGTTTTTAGAAGTGGACGATCTGCTGCCGGTTACCGAAACCGCCGAACTGTTTCATTTGGCGGAAGTCAAAGAGGGCGATTTATACCTTACGGATCTGGGGCATCAATTCGTAGAAGCTGACGTTAGCGAGCGTAAGGAAATCATTAGAACCCAACTGCATGACATACCGATATTCCGTCTCATTGATCGCGTCTTGCAATCTAAGGCCAATCATGCCATGGTCAAAGAATTTTTTAACGACATTTTAGAAGAACATTTTTCTGTCGAGGAAGCTGAACGGCAACTCATGATTGCTATCAACTGGGGAAGATTTGCTGACTTTTTTCACTACGATACCGATACCGAACTCTTGTACTTGGCGGATGACCAATTATTGTCTTCCCAAGACGTCGTGCAAGATTCCGAGTAATTTGGGTGATACTTGTCAGCGGAGGTGTAAATCTATGTCTTTGCTTCGCTGGGATCCGCAAGATGCCGATCGGTTCCGGGATGAAATGAACCGGATGTGGAGTCGGGTGCGAGAAGATTGGAATCTTGACAGCACCCGGCCCAAAACTCACGTGCATCAAGTTGAAAACGGTTATTGGATCGAGTTCGAGTTGCCCGGGGTCGACCCTGACCAGGTATCAATCGAAGTCGACCAAGATTCGCTAAGTGTACGCGGAAAATTTCCCGCGTCCCCAATTGAACGAGATACCCGAGAAGGAGAAAGCTTCCACGCAGTGGTAAACTTGCCCTCCGATATCGACCCCGATTCCGCCCAGGCCGAATGGCACCATGGCTTGCTTAGCATTCGGGTCGAAAAGGCAGGAGGGCGCCGACGGCACATTTCGATCCAAGCTCATTAGAATCATGCTACGATAAAGGAGCCTTTAGCGGGCTCCTTTATCGTTTTTGGGTGGTGGCGGTTTGCGTGCGGAAAACCATGCCGCTACCGCACCAATCAATAATCCCCCAAAAAGAGGGGCAAAAACCCGATGGGGCACCCCCGTCCATAACACTGTAGCACCCTCGGCCGCCATTGCCGCTACCGCTGCCACGATTAACAACCACTCAATAGCCACTGCGGAATACGGCCGTCGCGACCGTACCAAAAGGGCCGCTATGACCGCCGTTGACCCTGAGATGACAATGGCAAGAATCCCCCTCAACGCACCACCACATTAACCAGACGACCGGAAATGGGCACTACCCGAATCACCTCGCGGCCGATGACGTGAGACTGAATTTGCTCATGAGCCAGAGCTCGGGCAATTAATTCATCAGAGGACGCGTCAGCAGCTACCACCATACGTCCGCGTACTTTGCCATTGATCTGCAGTGCAATTTCCACTTCCGACTCCACTAGCCACTTTTTCTCATAGGAGGGCCAAGATTCCAAATGAACACTGGATTCATGCCCCCAATAATGCCACAATTCTTCGGCTAGATGCGGAGCAAACGGTGCCAGCAACAATACCAAAGTCTCGATAGCCTCGCGCAGATCCCTGTCGGCAACTTGATCCGCTTCGGCGTACAGAGTATTGGTTAATTCCATCAATGCGCTGACAGCCGTGTTAAAAGCCCGACGCTCTCCCAAATCCTCTGTAACCTTGGCCACTGCCCGGGCCCGAGCTCGTTGGAGTCTCTCTAGAGCACCGCGATCTGAGTCAAGTCGTCCTAACTCAGCACGTGTCGCCAGTCGGTACACCCGTTGCAAAAATCGATAAGATCCTTCAACGCCTTGCTCTGACCATTCAAAGTCCTTATCCGGTGGGGCAGCAAACAACATAAAGAGACGCGTCGCATCGCTCCCCCATTTTTCCATAATCGATTCGGGACTTATGGTATTTCCCTTACTTTTGGACATTTTGGCGCCGCCATAGACGACCATACCTTGGACCAGAAGATGTTGAAATGGTTCAGCATATTCAATCAATCCGGCATCATGCAGTACCTTGGTAAAAAACCGCGAATAGAGCATGTGAAGCACCGCATGCTCTTTACCGCCCACGTACTCGTCTACCGGCATCCAATAGTTGGCCTTCACCGAATCAAATGGACTGCTGTTGTCTTGCGCAGACGTATACCGGAAATAATACCAACTGGAGTCGACAAAGGTATCCATGGTATCAGTTTCTCGTCGCGCCGATCCATTGCACTGTGGGCATCGCACAATGACCCAATCCTGCGCGCCCGCCAAAGGGGAACCCCCGGCGCCAGTGAACCGGACATTTTCCGGCAAGCGCACCGGCAACTCATCTCGGGGTACTGGCACCACCCCACAAATATCGCAATAGACCATAGGAATCGGCGCACCCCAGTATCGTTGCCGCGAGATGAGCCAATCACGCATCCGATAGGTAACCCGGATTTGCCCTAGCCCCTGAGTGGCCAGGCTTTGGGCAATCGCGCTTTTTGCCGTTTGGTTGTCTAGGTTATCAAACGCACCCGAATTGATTAAGATTCCCGGTCCCGTATATGCGCTATCTTCAGTCCATGCCCCCGAACCAGGCTGTATTACCTGCACTACAGGCAGCCCGTACTTCTTAGCATACATATAGTCCCGCTGATCATGCGCTGGTACACCCATGACGGCACCAGTTCCGTAATCGACCAAAACATAGTTGGCCACCCAAATGGGCACTGGATTGCCCGTCATTGGGTGTGTTGCGTAAGCACCTGTAAACATTCCCCGTTTTTCCGAACTTTCCGAGGTACGTTCAATGTCACTCCGTACCCGTTCCTCCGCCACAAATTGACGCACCGCATCTCTTTCCGGTTTGTCTTGAATGAGCTGCTCTACTAAAGGATGTTCAGGAGCCAATACTAAATAAGTTGCGCCAAAAATGGTATCCGCACGTGTGGTGAAAACATGAATCGCCTCGTTCAATTCCGGCACCGGAAACACCAATTCGGCACCTTCACTGCGCCCTATCCAATGGGTTTGCTGACTCTTGATTTCCGATGGCCAGTTCAAGTCGGCCAGGTCATCCAAGAGCCGATCTGCATACTCTGTAATGCGGAAGTACCATTGGGTCAAGTCGCGCTTAGTGACCACCGAATCGCACCGCCAGCAAAGGCCTTCCTCTACTTGCTCATTGGCCAGCACAGTTTCACACGAAGGACACCAGTTGACCGCTCCGGCTCTGCGATAGGCCAATCCCCGCTCATAAAACAAGAGGAACAATTCTTGGGTAAAACGATAGTATTCAGGCTCTGAAGTCGTCACCTCGCGCCGCCAGTCAAACGACAACCCCATTTCTTGCATCTGCCGCTTCATATAGGCAATATTAGACAAGGTCGACACCCTGGGTGGAATGCCGCCCTTAATCGCCGCATTTTCTGCTGGCATCCCAAACGCATCCCACCCCATTGGATGCAACACTGAAAACCCTTGCATCCGACGAAAACGGGCCACCACGTCTCCCAACGTAAAGACTCTCACATGACCCATATGAAGATGCCCTGAGGGATACGGAAACTGCTCCAAACAATAGTATTTTGGCTGATCATTAATTTCTGCATGATAGATGCCCTGGGCAGCCCACGCCTCCTGCCACCGTTGTTCTACGGTCCGCACGTCATAACGATCCGTTGGTAAT
Organism: Bacillota bacterium; assembly: GCA_021797515.1. GTDB lineage: Bacteria > Bacillota > Sulfobacillia > Sulfobacillales > Sulfobacillaceae > Sulfobacillus_C. Next base: position 22,126 of record JAJZZP010000163.1, read on the forward strand.
GCACTCTGCCTGACATCTTTGGTTTGCATGTACTGTCGCCTCCACACTAAAAAACGTCCCTACGTCTAGGGACGAGTTATCTACCCGCGGTACCACCCCGATTAGCGGCTTAGCCGCTCTCCTCGTCGCAGCGATAACGGGCTGCCCCCGACGATTCTCTGACGGCGAGAAGCGGAATGTTGGGTCCAGTTTTCACCTACCACTGGATCTCTGCGCCCGATTTTTCCTGCGTAATCCGTCTTCATAGAACCAATATGGGGATTCTTACCGATCATTTTACGCGGAACCCGATAAAAAGGCAAATTGGATCCCGGAAATCAAGCCGTAAATACGGAACTGCTCTCCGAGCGCATTTCCCGCTATATGATCAAGATCTGCCACAATCGTTGCAAATTTTAGACGTCGTTCCCACGGCTACAACGATCTTCAGCCTTCGAACATACAGCGAAGTTATGTCTTACTGCCGCCATTGCCCGCTGACTCACCCTCCAAAATTGCTTTAACGACAGCATGCCCGCAGGACGACTTATCCCAAAATGCAGAACTGGTGGGCCATATCGTCGCACTCATTCTAGATCGCCCTCCACCTCTTGCCTACAGCGCCCGCTAGAGATTTCGGACCACTACCGAATCCACTTTAATCACCGTCCATCGAACACGTTCGACCAAAAGCCCTAAATTGCACTGGTTGAAAAACCCCCGGGGAAAAAAAGGAATTTGGTGCACCCGCACGAAGTTAATTCTTATTAATTGTGTCGAATCATGTAGGGGGGCCTCCATGGAACTGACCGAACATACGCTAGACATTGCACACTTGTGGCCCCAATGGCGTCGCGGGGGTGGAATACAGGCAGTGTTTCAGCCCATTGTCTCGCTACAAAATGGCACCGTCACCGCCTATGAGGCTTTAAGCCGTCCCTTTGATGCTTCGGGAGGGCCCGTTCCTATTTTGGCTCTGATAGCTTCTGCCGAGCAGCATCACCAGTTAGTGATTCTCGATCGCTTGGCATACACCGCAATGATAAAATCCGTCAAAGAAATGAGTTGGCCCAACAATACCCGCTTATTTATCAATGTCGTCCCCCGAAGCATTGAAGATCCCGGACCTTTGTTGGACCTTATCAAAACCCAGCATGCAGTGCCCCCCAATCACGTCATTTTGGAGATTAGCGAGCGAGAGTCATTAGCAGAAGGAGACGCTTATTTGTCGCAGTTGTTGCAACCTTTTCGCGACATCGGCGTGAAAATCGCTTTAGACGACCTAGGGGCTGGCTACTCCGGATTGAACCGTCTGGCGGAACTAAAACCGGATTTCGCCAAAATCGACTTGTCTCTAATCCGTGATGTTGATCGCAATAGCATTAAGTTAGCTCTAGTCGAAAGCACTGTACGGTTTGCCACCAAGACAGCCGCTATTGAAATTGTAGCCGAAGGGATAGAGACCCCCAGTGAGTTATTTACTTTACAAGAAATCGGAGTGGATTTTGGTCAGGGTTACCTTTTAGGAAGGCCTTTGCCACATTTGACATCGCGACTTCATGCGGGGTTTTTCAATCGATCTCTAGAACCACCCAAGGATCACAGCGAGCATTTGCAGGCACTTTTAAATACCGCCCAGCGGATGGTGCAAGGTATGGCCTGGGGGGAAGGCCGCAACACCCACCTGGTGCGTTTGGCACAAAGAATGCTACGAGCTGATGTCGTCACCTTGTTTAAGCGTGACGCGGAACAACTCCTGGTCTACGAGACGACGTTGTCGGACGCTTTGCTCCCAGCCATTCGCCGTATTCCCATTTTGGCCGATGTTGGCTATGCCAAGCCGTTGATAGATCGGTCCGCTGTCATTCGCCAAACATTGGCCGACAACCCCACCCCGTGGTCACAGGAATTGGCACTGGAATCTGGCATTGCAGTCCCTATTTGTGACAACTATGATTGCTGGGGAATTTTGCATGTGGGCTTTTATGCCCCTCATCGGATACGTCCCGACATGGTCAAACTCGCAGAGGGACTTGCCCATCTATTTGTATTGGCATTAGGGTATGGCAATCTGGAGCAAACAGCCCAGGAGTCTTCAGATCCTCTGGGCGAACCTCTCTATGAGGCCATTTTCACCTTGGCGGAAACTCATGATCTGGACCGACTGCTGGCTAAAGTGATCCAAGCAGCCTTAGCGGTTTCTCAAGGACATGAAGGTTGGATTGGGTTGCTCAACGACGATAACCTGCATTGTATTGAACCGGACGGTCAAAGTTTCGACATCCCGCAAGCCAATTTGTTCGACGTGACCACCATAGATGGCCAGGGACCGGTAGGAAAAATTTTGCAAGCCCGGAAACCGCTCGTCATTCAAGACATTCGACGTGAACCCATATTGATTCCCTGGCTAGATCAGATGCTCGAGTCAGGCATTAAGGCAGCAATGGGGCTGCCGCTAGTCGTTGGCGAGCGCATCTTAGGCATCATGGAGGTGTATCATAGCGAAGTGAACGGTTTTACATTGGGACGAGTTCGACGGTTATCGGCTTTGGCGTCTTTAGCCACCACATTAATGGAAAAGTCCCTTTCGTTGCAAACAACCCAGAAGGCACAAGAACGACAACGTCGATTGACTGAAGCTCTCTATGCCATTTCTTCTTGTACCACAGAGGACGATATTCTCCTCACAGTGGCCCACGCCGCCCAACAATTAACAGGATCCGACTTGGTGGTGTTATCGGAGCCAGATATCCTGGAATTCAGACACCGCGCCACTGCTGGGTCGTTATCGCACGCTAGCGCGACCTTGAAGATCCCTTTTCAAGCTAGCACCGAATCCCCCTTGAACATTTTTAATCAGGCCTTCTATTCCGGATCTCCCGTCGTGCAAGATATCGTGCGCAAAAATGGGGAATGCCCATGGATGATACGTCACTGGGCCAAACGCTATGGCCTCCAACACGTCGTAATTATCCCACTCAATAGCCATGGTCAAAACTTGGGCTTGCTGACTATTTTCCCGGTCTCCAGTCCACAAAGCCTAGCCACTTTGTTTACCGAAATGACGTCATTTGCTCATGCGGCCGCCAGTGCCTTGTATGATCGAAGATTAACCCACTTGCTCCAAGAGGAAAAATCCCAGGTTGACGTTCTCATCCGGGCCAGCCAGGAACTTCCATTGGTGTCCACTATCGACGATTTATGGCAACGTGTCGGCGCCATCATCACCGAAAGTATGGGCGCCAGCGGGGGATGGGTTATCGAAGATATGTCCCAACTCCCCTCTTGTTACGTTTTTGGCTGTGCTAAATCGTATGAGGGATTGCTTCAACAAAAATTTCAAGAAGACGATCCTCGGGAATACCACTCGGTGGTCCGTACCAATGGTCAGTTGGATCCCCGACTTCGGACTTTCAAAGTAAACGCCAGCAGCATTTTTCCCATGAGCTTGTATGGCCATCGCACCGGTTCGTTACTGGCCGTGCATAGCGAAGACCCTCAATATTTCACCACAGCCCGCTTACATCTAATTGAGGTATTGCTGGGATACGTCGTCGTCTCTTACGAGGTGATCCGGCTTCGGGAACAGGAAACCCAATCACTAGTTTTGGATCCGTTAACTCGAATCTCCAATCGCTATGCAATTCAGCGGTGTTTCGATGACGAATCGGAGCGAATGAAGCACGGTCAGTCCCAATCGTTGGCGATAGTCTTGTTTGATGTTGACGGGTTCTCCCATATCAACGCCGAACAAGGCTATCAAGGCGGCAACGTCGTGTTGCGAGAGTTGGCCGATGCTTTAAGTCAACACAAAGACGGCAACGCCAAGCTAGGACGCCTCGGCAGTGATGAATTCGTATTGTTATATCCAAATCGCGACCGGGACAGTTTGTGGCGAGAAATTATCCAACTAACCCGGCACTTGCCTTACCCGACATCATGGTGCCTCGTGTACACCCAAAATCCTGATCAAGAGTTTGCCGATCTTATTCAGCTAGGATATCAGCACCTGTCTTCCGGCGGATCCATGATTAGTACCCCCTCCTAAGTCTCGGCAGTTTGTGACAACTCGCGCCGCACCTTGTCCGCCTGATCTGAAGGGGCCACAAACACGGTCACTTGATCTCCGGGTTGAATCATTGTATTGCCGTGAGGCACGACGAGATGTCCTTCACGTTTCACCGACACCACAAGCGCCACGCTAGGCAATGCGAGATTTTTTACCGCACGATGGACAATCTTACTATGACCAGTAACCGGAATTTCGATAAAGGTACCGGGATCTGCTTGGGCCGCACTTAGCGTTCGAATCTTTTGCGCTGTATCAATAGTCGTCAAAGTCGACGCATGATACACGCGAATAGCGGATTTTTCCGTAATCACGCCCACCATTTGACCATGACGATCGCGGACCGGCAGGATGTCCACATTATAAAGCCCAAACATCCTCAGCGCGTCATCCAGACTGCTTTGGGGATGGACAACAGCCGGCCACCGAGAGGCCACGCGACCGACCGGGGTGTCCTGACCTAACTGGTTATCCAGACGCAATAGCATCTCTAACGTAATCCATCCCACGGGCTGCTGCATTTGATTGACGACCACGAGCCAAGTTTCTTCAAAACGCGCCAGTAAAAGAGTATAAGCCTCATGGACCGGCATAGTGTCCGATATTTGGCGATCCTGATAAGATTCGACTGCGGTCATCACCGAAAGCGAGTCGGTTGGGCGCACGTCGTTGCCGCGTAAAATGCGGATACCACGGCGAGTGAGTTTCACCGTATACATGGAGTCGCGGGTCAAAAATGAATACACCAGATAACTTACCGCGGCGGCAGCCATCACCGGCGCAGTTAAATGATAATCACCAGTAATCTCGAGCAAAATGGTAATCGCGACAAACGGAGCCTGAGCCGACGCGGAAAACAGCGCCGCCATTCCAGCTACAGCGTAAATCGCCGGATGCGGAGCCAAATTTACCGAAATCCCGTGCAATACGGCGCCAAACAGTCCCCCAAACATGCCACCGATAAACAGCGAGGGAGCAAATACACCGCCAGATCCTCCCGCCCCAATCGTAACGATGGTGGCTAGATATTTGCCAACAAACAGCAACGCCAAAGAGCCCAACATAATGCGTCCGTCTAACGCCTGATGCATGGTCGGATAGCCCACTCCTAAAATTTGCGGCATCAATAGGCCTGCCGCTCCAACGAAGAGTCCGCCTAAAACCCCCTTAACCCAAAACGGAATCTTCATACGGTCAAAGAAATCCTCGCTGGCAGTTAATCCCCGGGTATATAAAAATCCTACCAAGGCAGTCAATATGCCTAGTCCCATCATAAATAGCAAGGCAAAGTGATTAATTACGTGATAGGGTGGCGTTGCTAATATGGCTCCCCCGCCCATGATACTGTCAAACACCGTAACCCCGGTCACTGACGCCAGAAACACCGGAACCATTGCGCCCATGGCGTAAGTGCCTAAAATGATTTCCAAACCAAAAAATCCACCGGCAATCGGGGCATTAAATGTCGCACCAATTCCCGCCGCGGAACCACAGGCCAAGAGCAGTGACGTATATTTATCACTCAGCTTAAGAGCTTGGCCCATACTGGAGCCAAATGACGCCCCAATTAAGGCTATTGGGCCTTCCCGTCCCACTGACCCCCCGGCGCCAATGGTAATCGCGGGCGCAATAATTCCAAATATCCCGACCCGCGGACGAATTTTTCCGCCGCGCAGCGCCAATGCCTCTAAAATTTGGGGTACTCCGTGACCCTTCACTTCCCGTGCCAAGTAATGGCTGATAAGGTTGACCAACACTAGTCCGATTGCTGGAACTACCGCTATCAGAATCGTGTCGCTTTTGGCTAGGGTCAGTCCGATGTCACCGACCAACATGGCATGCGCCCAACCAATCATCAAGCGAAACAAAATTGCCCCGAGTCCACCGACAATTCCCGTAATCATGGCCAAGCCCAAAATCATGATTGTTTCCCATTGGTGCTGCCGTTCGCTGGGCAAGTTCCGAAGCGCTTTTACCATGGACATTGTTCAATCCGCCTTTTTAATTGAATCAATACCGGAGATTTAGTCCGCCATCAACTTGAATGACCGTTCCGGTAATATAAGAAGATTGGGGACTAAGCAAAAATTTGATCGCCTCAGCCACCTCCTCCGGATTTCCCAGCCGACCCAAGGCGATCTGTCGAGTGATACGCTCAGCCAATCCTGCACGAGGGCCCATCCCTGATGCAATTACCCCCGGAGCCACCGCATTGACGCGGACCCCCGATTCGCCCCACTCAGCGGCTAGTTGACGGGCCAATCCCTCCAACCCCGCCTTGGCTGCTCCGTATATGGCAGCAGGTCCATCAAAGGATTGCATCCAGGCGTCGACGCTGGATACCAACACCACGCTAGAGCCTGATTTTAGCCAGGGACTAAGCCCTTGAAGCAGCCGTAAACCCGCGCGCAAATTCACCGTAAGTGTCCGATCGATTTCATCTTGGGTAGTCGCTACCGCGTGGTCGGCAAAAACCACCCCGGCAGCATGCACCACCCCGGTCACCTGCGCCACGTGCCGCGACTTTAACTCGTCGACCAAGCGCTCGAGCCATAGCTCCCTGGCATTGGCCAAATCCCCTTGAATCCATATCAGGTGATGGGTCGAAGCCACCCGGGGTTGGCGGGAAACGGCCACCACACGACAGGTCGGTCCTAGACGAGATAACAGGGCTTGCCCAATCTCACTGGTCAGTCCCGTACCTACCAGCCAAGTGTCCATCATCCATGTTCCTCCGATTTTAGGGATATACTCGCCTTTCACAGGCAAAGATTGTTATATTAGAACGGAACCCATCACCTGGTGTTAATAGAGAAAGGATGAATTGCATGTCAGAACCCGTTTTTCGGTTTAGCCCACGTCCCAACCGCGCCCAAGAAATCCATTGGCACGAATGGGGCACCGAAGCTTTTATCCGAGCCAGAACGGAACAAAAGCCCATCTTGCTCTCCATTTCCGCAGTGTGGTGTCACTGGTGTCACGTGATGGACGAAACCACCTATAGCCTGCCCACGGTTATTGATCGCGTTAATAAAGATTTTATCGCAATTCGGGTGGACAATGATCAACGTCCGGATATCAATTTACGCTACAACATGGGCGGATGGCCTACAACAGCGTTTTTGACTCCTGCAGGGGAGATTATTACCGGAGGGACCTACATTGCGCCAGAGCAAATGGACAGCTTGCTGACACAAGTCATTCAATACTGGCGGGATAATCGGGAACAAATTGAAAACCAGTTGACGGCACCCGAACCACTAAAAATCGATCTCTCGCTAGAACAGCCAGCCAATGAGGTCGTAGTGAAAATCATGGATCAGGTGCGTCAACAGTTTGACCGTGCCTACGGCGGACTGGGAGTTGCACCCAAATTTCCTCAGGTGGATGTATGGGACTTGTGCCTGACGTTCTTTACCGCCACCGCAGATGGTTGGTCTGCAGGAATGACGGCGCGCACTCTCGACGCGATGGCGGGCAGTAGCCTCTACGACCACGTGGAAGGCGGCTTTTTCCGATATTCCACGACACGTGAATGGACCATCCCCCATTTTGAAAAAATACTGGAGGACAACGCGCTTTTAGCACGGCTTTATCTGAAGGCATTTCAAATCATGGGCGACGACGCCTATCGACAGGTCGCCCACGGAGTTTTGCAGTGGGCCAACACATCGTTGCTCAACGCCAACGGATTATGGGGAGGCTCCCAAGATGCCGACGAAGAATATTATCGATTGCCTAAAGAAGAGCGAGACAAGCGACCTTCGCCGTTTGTGGACCCGATTGTCCACACCAATTGGAATGCAACCATGGTCTCCACGCAATTAATGGCAGCTTCGCTCATTAATCCACAAGCATACGCTCCTATCGCCATGACAGCATTAGAAGCGCTTTGGGACCGGATGTGGGTTCCTGATGTCGGGCTTTACCACTTCGATAACGGGGAACAACCGCAAATGGTCGGGTTTTTGACGGATGTTGCAGCTTTGGCCAATGCCCTGGTTGATGCCTACGAATATACCGGAGACCGAATATTTTTAGACCGGGCAGAATCTCTGTTGGTCTGGGCTGACGATAATCTCTGGGAAAACGGCGTGTATCAAGACCAAATATTAAATCCCGAAGGGCTCGGGCGATTGCGCCATCGTCAACAGCCCTTGCCCGACAACGCCTCCATGGCCCGCGTCTGGTTGAGACTCGGAGCCATTTTGGACAGATCTGAATGGACAACTCGCGGACGGACCTTGGTGGCCGCCTTTTCCCGTGTCGCTGAAGAACAAGGGGTCTTTGCTGCCGCATGGGGGGTTGTCACTGACCGAGCCGAAGCCGAGCCCATGGTCGCGACGGTAGTTGAATCTCAAAATCGATCTGGCGCTCAATTGCGCCAAGCCATCTACGGGGTCTATGATCGCAACCGCATCGTCCGAACGTGGCGCATTGGAAGTCCCGAATTTGAGGCCAGCGATTATCCGGAACTGCCCAATCCTGCGCTGTATATTTGTCGTGGAACTACCTGTGCGGCGCCAATCACCGATCCACAAGACTTGCTTCGCGCCTTGCAGGAATTAGCCGGGGTTGCCCCGGTGGAAAATCCGGCTAATCCAATGCCATAGGAAATCCCAACCGTTCGCAAAAATTTCGAAGAAATCGCGGGGCATCCACGGAACGGCAGACCGCAACATTGGGGGTCAGATCCAGCCACCCACGCTGATCGACCACCGTCATGCCCCGCGTTATTGTGCCTTCACGCTCGATATCAACCGACAAGTCAGAGGTAGTGCACAAGGTGGGATCCTCGGCTACCGCGACCGCCAGTGGATCATGGAGTGGCGCTTGCCTGGTGCCAGAAGACACCCCCGGGTTATAGGCAGACAAGTAAAAGTCTAAGGCTTGCCGCATAATTTTGGTATAGGGACGGTCGGGGTCCAGTTTCTGAACTTGCGCATCGCTGATATTCACCTGCATCGTAACATCCAATCCTACCATCGTAATGGGCATCCCACTATGAAACACCACCCAAGCGGCGTCTGGGTCTCCCCAAATATTGGCTTCCGACACCGGTGTCACATTACCGCCTACAAAAGCTGCCCCACCCATCACCACTACTCGGCGAATTTTCTGGGCTAAGTTCGGAGCACTGTTCAGTGCAATGGCCAAATTGGTGAGACGGGCTAAGGTTACCACGGTAACTTCTCCGGGGCGATCCAAAATAGCAGCGCGAAGATAGTCTGGCGCCGAGAGGGTTTTAGGGCTGGTGACTGGCTTTTTAATCGGTGCATTCCCCAACCCATTTTCCCCATGAAACGCTTCCCCTTGTGGTGCCCATTTCCCCACTAGAGGATCAGCTGCTCCTTGATAAACCGGGACCGAAACCTGAGCCATTTCCACCATGGCCAACGTATTGCGAGTGGTATTTAGCACATCACCGTTACCAAAACAGGTGGTAATTCCCAGGACTTGCAACCGAGGACTAAAAAGAGCATATAAAATTGCCAGCGCATCATCAATTCCCGTGTCGACATCCAAAATCACGGGCATTTTAGTGGTCATTGTGCCTTCCCCTTTTCTTGGCATGACGAATTTTGTAGAACACTTGCCAATTACAATTAAAGGATTTTGTGCCAAAATTAGCGAATTCGATCATAAGAAAGGATGTGGTCGGTTGAACCCAGCTTCGCGACTGTTGACAGCCCAGTTCTTCAAATATCTCGGAGAGGCTTTGTTAGAAATAGCCTGGATTGTGTGGGTTCTGCATTTATCCCCCCACCAGCCTGCCTTGTCGCTCGGGATGCTGATGGCGTTGCAATCCGTGCCCCAAGCCGCGTTTTCAGGCATACTTTCGGGCTATATTGACCGGATGCCCCGAAAATTCACCCTTATCGCCTCTAGCCTGGTAGAAGCTCTAGCCATTGGGTTTACAGCCATATTCCCAGTTCTATGGGTAACCTTCTTGCTATTGCTGGTATTTCAGACCTGCTCCGTCGTGTCTTTGCCCATCGAACGCGCCGTGTTGCCCGACTTAGTCTCGGATCGCACCGCGCTAAACAAAATCATGGCACGCTTGGGCCAGATTTACGCCATTGGCCAAGCCATCGGACTGGTTAGCGTGGGCTTCCTAATCTTACTTATCACCGTAACCCACGTGTTTTTCATCATTAGTGTAATATATCTGATTGTCGCACTGGCACTCTCCATGACCCCAATACCGACGAATAACACCGCCCAACGTTCCTCGTGGTGGGAACAAATCAAAGAAGGTCTCATGTTTCACCGACAAAACGTGGCTGTTCGCTATTTGCTGTTCATTATCGGTTTGGCTGGCTTGGTATTAGGTGGGATCAATACTCTCTTGACCCTATCAACCAGCACGCTATGGCATCATCCGTCACATGACGTTAACTACATCTTTCTAGCGTTGTTATTAGGCGTCCTGGCTAGTGACACACTGCTATCCCACTGGCTAAACGAATCCCGCTACCATCTTACGATATTATTGTCCTTACTACTCATTATGTTGGCTGCGTTTGCCATCGGACTTATCACAGCGTCATGGCTGTTCGGCATCGTCATGGCCTTCATTATGGGCGTAGCCAACGGCTTCATTCTTACTCCCAGCCGGGCCTGGCTGGCTAGCGTAGTAGCATCCGAAATGCGCGGCCGCGTAATGGCTTTTCGGTCGCAAGTACTAGGAGTAGTTACCGCAATTTCTCCCTATCTGACCGCAATCCTGGTGGTCCATGCCGGGTTAACCACCACCTGGATTGTCGTTGCCTGCTTTTTAGTCGCACTGGCCTTCTGGTGGCTGCTAACCAAACCGATTAGCACGGCAACACTTCTCACCGCATCAAACACACCAGACTCTGTCAAATCATCGTCCTAACCTGACCTCATGGGGCGACGACTAAAGCGTCGCCCCACAACCGCTCCAAATCATAGTACTTTCGGGCATCTTCGGTGAAGATGTGGACCACTACACTGCCATAATCTAACAACACCCACTGCGCTTGGCCACGGCCTACACGGGTTAGCATGGAACCCCCTTCAGCCGTCATTCCTTGTTCAATATGGTCGGCCAGTGCGGACACCTGTATGACGTTATGTCCGGTGATAATCACAAAATAATCTGCCACCAATGTCACGTCCCGCATATCCAGAATCACAATATGCTGGCCTTTATGTTCCTCGGAAATATGGGCAACTGCTAACGCCCATTTCAATGCGTCGTCCATGGATTCCCCCTAAAAGCCTCTAAGGCGGCAATCATGTTGGGATGCGGAACGAGCCCCCGTGATTGCAGATAACTGATGGTTTCTTCTACCAATCTTCCATACCCTAAGTCAAGAGACTGGTATGCGGCTTGCTCTAACGCCTGCCGCCCAGCAAAACTACGGCCAGGTTCTACCCCATCAGCAATAAAGAGTGCCTTAGCCAACGGAGAAAGGCCGTCACCTCCAAGAGTATGATAATAAATAGCCTCATAAACCGAAGGCGCATCGATGCCTCTGAACTTCAGCCAATTTGCTGCCACAGGTCCATGCAACAGCACGGGCTCTTGTACAAACCAAGAGTCAATGGCAATCCCGCACCGTTCTGCCTCGGTCAGCAGTTCGGCGCGGGACATTTCTCGCGCCAAATCATGACCCCACCCCGCCAGATAAGCCTGGTCGGATGGCAATCCATGAATTTCCGCAAGCTTCGCCATGAGGTCCACAACACGCAATATGTGGTCCTGACGATGACGCGTGAGCTGATGAAACTTTTCCTGTAGCCAAGGATCCATATCATGCCTCCTCTCCCTTTTTTAGCAAAAACCCTTCCAAAAGAAAAGGAGGCGAGCTACTTTAATATTTGTTTTGTCTTGGACGCGCCTCGTTAACGATAATATCCCGGCCCGCCAGTTGGGTACCGTGCATGGCTTCTACCGCTCGTTCCACATCTTCATCCGCCACTTCCACAAAACCAAAGCCGCGGGACCGCCCAGTTTCCCGGTCGGTTATAATCCGGGCACTGATAACATTGGCATGTTGAGCAAAAGCTTGCGCTAGATCATCTTCACTTGTTGCCCACGGTAAATTTCCTACATATAACGTACGTGACATCGATGAACCTCCCTGAACTAATACCCCAAGGCGCCTGGCCAGGGCCCGCGTATACAATGCTGGGCATCACTGGATACAGTTGTAGTATGAGCGGTTAAATGTCAACTCATCCGATTTTACGAATGCCCTTGGTATAAGCCGTTTTTCGCAATATAGTGCTCTACGGCTTCCGGCACAAGATACTTAATCGACAGTCCCGATTGAATCCGTTCCCGCACCAAACTGGAGGAAATCGCCAATGCAGGAACCTCCAATTGATGGATTCTCCGCACTTTGTCTTCTCCCAGGTGGTCGCTTAGGGCTTGCAATCGCGACAGCGAATACCCAGGCCGACTTGCCGCAATGAGTTGGCCATAACGAAAAATATCCTCTGGATAATGCCACGAAGCAATTTCTAAGATGGCGTCGGCCCCGCTAATGAAATACCAGTCAATACTATCATCCATCATATGAAAATAGCGTAAGGTATCGCTCGTATAGGACGGGCCTTGTCTTTCGATTTCAACTCGTGACAACTCAAAGTGAAAATTCGGCGCAATAGCCAAAAAAGTCATCAAGTAGCGGTGCTCGGGGGAAGCTACCCCCATCTCCACTTTGTGTGGAGGATGCCCAGCGGGGATAAAAATCACTCGATCCAAACGAAATGCATCCCGGGCTGCTTCAGCAGTGACCAGATGTCCATAATGAATTGGATTAAATGTTCCACCCATGAGCCCCACGGCTCGACGCTTTGTTCCCATTCGTTGCATACTTCGCCATGCAAGAATTTTTTTCCTGCCACACCGCAAAATTTATCTGACCAAACTTGCAATTATTCTGTCACTAAATCTTGCTGACGCCAGCGAAACGCTCCTTCTCCCACAAATATTAAAGATTCATCAGGCACTTCGGCTTGCTTTAAGGCATTAGCCACTCCTCTGCGCCTAAGGTATTCACAAAAATATTCTTCAGCTTCAGGTCGTCCCCATAGCGTCATCGCAGCCCGTTCCTCAACATCGCCCACTACGCGAACACCGCCTTCTTCAGCTTCCAGGCGAAATCCACGAACCGCGGGCTTCAATACCGGTTCGGGATGATCAGACTCTACCATGGGCGCAGTCTTCAAACGCTCTTGAATTTCCCACATTAAATCGGATACCCCTGTTCCCGCGACGGCGCTCATACCCAAAACCGGTACCGGATCCAAAGCCCGTTTCAATGTTGCTAAATTATCGGAAGCTCCGTCGACGTCAATCTTGTTGCCCACCACAATCACGGGGCGGGACCCCAATTTCGGAGAAAATGCCGCTAACTCATGTTCAATGATCCGATAATCGGTGACCGGGTCGCGTCCGTCGAGCGGGGTAAGATCTACGATGTGCACCAGCGCCCGAGTTCTCTTCAAGTGACGCAGAAAAGTATCTCCCAATCCGGCACCTAAATGCGCTCCTTCGATGAGGCCTGGGACGTCGGCAATCACAAACGGTTCCCCATAGCCATCCACCACTCCTAAATGAGGTACCAATGTGGTAAACGGATAGTCAGCGATTTTGGGCCGCGCCTTGGAGACCACCGAAATCAACGTCGATTTGCCAGCATTCGGGAACCCCACTAACCCGACGTCAGCCAACAAATTCAGCTCTAGGTTGACCCATAGCGACTCTCCCGGCTGTCCGCGTTCTGCCACCCGGGGAGCACGATGCACGGAACTGACAAAATGGCTATTCCCCTTTCCGCCGCGGCCGCCATGAACTACCACGTGACTTTCCCCGGGGCTTACCAAATCCGCGATCAAATGTCCCGCTTCATCAGTCACCAGAGTCCCCGGTGGAACCCGAACTACAACGTCTTCAGCATCAGCACCATGCCGATTGTTATTCCCTCCAGGTTCCCCATCTTTGGCGCGGTAATGGCGCTGATGCCTAAAATCCATCAAAGTATTAAGACCAGAGTCCACGAAAAAAACCACATCTCCGCCTTTTCCGCCGTCACCGCCGGCGGGTCCTCCGTTGGGAACAAATTTTTCCCGGCGAAACGCCACAGAACCGTTGCCTCCATTGCCAGCTTGAACATAAATACGTACTTCATCAACAAACATAAAGGCCTCCTAGCCCAAAGTTTCCTGCCTTCTGCCCCAGGAACCAGTTAAGGTATGTTCATCCCAGACCCATCGCACACCTATAATGTGCTTGGTAGGCAGTCGCTTAATACCTTGCACTCTGACGACAAACGAAGTGCGAAAAAAAACCACTAATACCGGATTGCCGTCGGCAATCAAGATGGCTTGCCGCACCATTCGATTTAACCCCCAAAGTGCCCAGTATCGTGGTTCCAGCGACTCTATGCCTTCATACCACAACATAGTGCCATACCTTTCCGCTAGTGCGTCCAACCATACCAAGGCAAAGACCCAGCGTAAGGGCAATTTGCCCAAGGTGACTTGTTGCACACTTTTTAACGCCACTTCCCACAAATACTGGTTGGCCCGCTCAGACTTGCCCAGTTGAAGCCACCCGCTGATCACTTGCAGTTGGTTCGCATAACGATGGCGCAGGCGACGGTGAATTTCCACGGTTGCCGCATACCCACGCATACGGGCCCATTGCCAGATATATACTACCAGCAGCAAAAGGAAAAAAACGCGCCAGAGGTGATGTGCCCTATCAGCACCCACCCCTAACGCAAGCAACACAGCAAACCGGATGGCCGTATGCTTCATTTTTTCGAAGCTTATTGGGCTTCGGACCCTGGGATAATGGCTATTTCACGGCGCTGATGGGAGCGCCGTACAAAAGCCACTTGGCCGTCAACTTTGGCGTATAACGTGTGATCCCGTCCCATTCCCACATTGGTTCCAGGATGAAACCGAGTGCCGCGTTGGCGCACGATAATGCTTCCCGCCGTCACAACCTGGCCTTGATGTCGCTTCACACCAAGGTATTTAGGGTTGGAGTCCCGACCGTTTCGGGAACTGCCACCACCTTTTTTGTGAGCAAATAACTGTAACCGCATCGCTACGCCTCCTCGTCGCTGGTGTCGACTTTTTGATTCCATCGAACAAATCGCGGTTCCGTATCAGAAAGATCTTTTAATCCGTAAAGAATAGTATCAACGACGGCTCGCGCAGAAGGGGCCAGGTGGCTCGGAAACACTAAATCGACGTTACCCTCTTGATTAGCTAACGTCTTTACCTCGGTCGGTATCACATGAACTAATCCCAGCATTAGTGTTTCCACCAATGCACTGGCTGCAGCGCATACCACGTCTTGCCCATAAGGACCTCGGCCTGCATGTCCCGTCATCATAAGCCGCTCTGGCGCACCATCTTTGGTGTACCACACCCGAATTTGTATCACCTTATACTATGACGGCAACTCAATATGGTCAATGCGCACGCGTGTCAAATATTGCCGATGACCTTGCCGCCGTCGGTAGTTGCTCTTAGGCTTATATTTAAATACTAAAATTTTTTCTCCCCGCTCTTGGTTCACAACCGTCGCAACAGCCCGTGCTCCTTCAACATACGGGGTGCCCACAACAGGAGTGCCCTCATCGCCCACCACCATCAGCAAATGGTCGAAGTCGTATTCCACGCCTGGCTCGACGGGAAGTTTCTCGATTAATAACACGTCGCCGGGAGCAACCCGATATTGCTTTCCCCCGGTCTCAATAACAGCGTACACAAATATCCCCCTATCATGCGCTCCACACTGAAGATTAGTCCAAGGAATGCTACCATAATTAAGACCTAGTGTCAAATTAACCATAAACAGACCAGTGCTGACGCATGAGATTTAGGTGATGCGAAATCAGGCGTGTGGCCCCAGCAATTTTTAGGAGTTTGGCTATCGTTAGCTATTCCAGTCCCTCAGGGGATGGACGGACTAGACTAGGGGGCCGCGTAACCAAAAACCCATGATGAATGCGGCTTCCCCAAAAGGTATCCTGGACTTCTGTCTCACACTTTCTCCCACAACGCCCCACTCCCAATCTCTTGTATCTCAATCGTTTCGGATTTTTTGTATCAAGGGAAACCGTTTGGGATGGGTGATGTCTCGGTTGAATATGGTCACTTGATATCCCCAGGAAAGTGCAATCTCCACCTTCGTGTCGTTCAATGCAGCAGTATCCGTTACAGAAAACTTGCCTAAACTCTAGTTCCGCGCCGAATCGTAACAGTCGATCGGATCCCAAAATTGTTACATCAACAGTAATGGTGGCTTGAGCCGTGATTCCAATACGGCGAGGTCTGTTTCGATCGATGACAACATCCTTAGTCAAACCGATGACAAAAAGAGTTACCCAAAACACCCCACCGGAGCCTTGGCCTGTACCAACCTGCAATTGGGTTATGAAGACTCCCTGATTCGTCCTCAAATTCCTGAAGATACGACCAATCTGTTGCTGTCTGTGGGGGGTACAGTGGATCTGCATCATATTCCATTTGGGTTCAGACTCAAACTTTGCCGACCCATCGTGTAGTCTAGGTCTGCCTTCCCATGACGGACGCTGGATTCATCAGAATCAAGAGTCAACCCACATCCTTTCCATTTACCGTGATGGCATCCAAAGACTCACCCAACCATACTAACGGGAACACGACGCAACCGTGAAAGGCACTGGAACCTGGCGGAGGATGTACCAGGTTCCACGCTATCATTCTGCCCCCAGACCGGTGTCTAGAATAGGTTCTCGGCTATCTTCCAGGGTAAATTCCCCCACCACCAAACGACCGGTGGCAAACGTTCTTAAGACCCGCACAATCTCTACCCTCACCTTGTCACCAACCCGATGTCCGCCCAATTCAATGTCAATCACATAGCCAGCTACCCGAGCAATCCCATTTTTCGGATTGCTGGCGTGTCGTTCTTCAATCACCACTTCAATGTACTCGCCTTCATGTACCGGCAGCGCTAGCGCCTCCACCTCGGCACGCGTTCCGATACGAATGATTTTTAAGTCCTGGATGTCGCACTCGTTGGACCCGCGGACAAATACCGACCGATTAGTTTCTCGTTCCAGTTCTTTCAAGTTACTGCCGCCTGGCCCAATTAAATGGCTAGCCACGGTCGGATGCGCCTCCACCAAAATGGATTCGGCACCGGTTTCTCTCAACTTGTCCACAATGCGTTGCCGGAACCTTCGTACCACCACATCTTCGGAGAGTACATGACCACGTCCGTCACACTCGGGGCACACGCGTGTCAACTGGTTCAAGAGCGATTCACGGACTTTCTTGCGCGTCATCTCCAATAACCCCAACCGAGTCAATCCTAAGACGGTGACCCGGGTGCGATCACCGCGTAAAGCACGCTGAAAGGTCTTTAACATCTCATCCTGGTCGGCTTCGTTTTCCATATCAATAAAGTCGACAACAATGATACCACTGATATCTCTCAACCGAAGTTGCCGTGCTATCTCGGTGGCGGCTTCCTTGTTGGTCGCCAACACTGTATCGGATAAATCCGTAGTACCAACATTTTTTCCTGTGTTAACGTCAATGACGGTCAACGCTTCTGTCTCGTCAATCACCAAGTAACCGCCGCACTTAAGCCATACCCGCCGTTTTACGGCGCGATCCAACTCGGCTTCAATTCCGCGCACCTCAAAGAGCGGGATCTCCCCCTGGTACAATTCAATCCGGTTGCGCAAATCCGGCGAGAGTGATGCCGCAATTTCTTTGGCTCGTGCGAATGCATGCGCGTCATCAATGATAAACCGATCCACCGACTCGTCCATGTGGTCACGAATGGTACGGGCAATCAGGCTGGCCTCACGGTGTAGCACGGAAGGGGCTTTCGTTGTGCGGGCCTTTCGGCGCACTCGTGCCCATAATCGGCGCAAGTAGGCAAGGTCCCGGGACAGTGCCCGTTGAGATGCTCCTTCCGCGACAGTGCGCACAATGAGCCCCATCCCCTTGGGCCTCATTTTTTCCGCTACGGCACGCAACCGTTCCCGCTCACGTTCGGTGTCAATTCGCCGCGACACCCCAATGGTGTCCGAATATGGGGTCAACACTAAGTAACGTCCCGGAAGACTGACGTTGGTGGTCACCCGTGCGCCTTTGTTGCCAATCGGTTCTTTCGCTACTTGCACCACAATTTCTTGACCCACCCGAACCACGTCCTGGATGGCGCGCGACTTTTTTTTGTCCTTTTCTTCTGCCAGCGCGTCATCCACGTATAAAAATGCGTTCTTTTCCATCCCGAGATTGACGAAAGCGGCCCGCATCCCTGGCAACACGTTTTCCACTCGTCCCTTATAAATGTTTCCTGCCGCCTGCTCTTCATCTTCTCGATCGATGTAAAATTCTACCAGTTGTCCATCTTCGAGAATTGCCAGCCGACTTTCGTGATGCCCGTAATTAACAAGTAATTCCTTGAAAACTTTTGGTTCCGGTACAATGGGCGCGCCTTCTTCGGTCGCGTCCCCCAGGGATCCGGCACCGGACTCTGTCTCTGCCGTCCCGACCTCCAAGGCCGGGAGAATCCCCCAACGGCGACGCTTGCGCCGTGACATGAAGAAACCCCTTTCCTTAAGAAATTTCGAAAAACGAAGTCTAAAATTTTGGGGAGGCGTCCCGATCAATTTCCATCAAATGCCTCTTCTCATCATGATACCACTCACCCTATTGACGTCAACGCGTAAGCAAAAGATCCCCGACCGGTGTCGTTGGGCCCAAAGCCTCGATCGCCTCTAACAATTGCTCTTCGTATAGGGTGCCCATCCGTTTAAGATCGGCATCAAGTACCAACAGACGATGATACTTGAGGGGTCTCATTATTTTGAGCACGTCTGCTATGGGAGCGTCAAACCTCACGGCGAAATCCTCAATCAGCCACACGGGTCGTTTAGCAAAATACTGGGGTCGCAAGGTCAAATCGCGAATAATTAAATACGGTGACTGGTGCTCAGACTTCCAAGCGCCCCAATAGAGAAAACCGGCAAATAACCCCATATTAACCGCAGGATGGCCGATGAGAAACGAACCGACAGTCAAGGCCAACAGACCCAAGGCCAACCACATGCCCCACGCCACGACTCGCTCTTCCGCAAGGCGGTAACCTAGCTTTTGCGCCCAATAAGCTTTCGCCAAATGTCCTCCATCCAAGGGAGCCACCGGAAGAAGATTGAGTCCACCAATGAACAGGTTGGCCTCGATGAACTCGTGGACCCACTTGGGATCCAGGGGAATCCATCTAGCGGCCCACCATGCTACTACCGCCAACAATAAATTCTGTAGCGGACCCGCAACCGATACCATGGTTTCCACGTAAGGTTCTTGGCTATTGAGCCCCGGGATCTCTGCCATCCCCCCAAAGGGCCAGATCTCCATCCGACTGACGGTAAGGCCATACGCCTCAGCGACGATCACATGGGCCAATTCATGGCACGTAACCACAATAAACGCAATGGCCATGGTCATTCCGCGACCGATCGCCACATACACCAGCACCAGAACAAAAAACCCCGGATTGATCGTGATCCGGCGTCGCCAGAGATTCGACCCCGGACTCATCCTCTTCAGTGCTCCCTAAAAGAAGTCTCAGGGCCAAAAAACGAGGTGAGCAGGGGATTGACCGGCAGCCCCTGGTCTGTAATCTCTATGGTCATGCGATGAGCGGATCCCAACTGCGCCACCGTGGTGTAAGGTGAGATCTTTTTGCCAGTCTTGACCGTGATTTTGTGCAAGTCCCCATAGGTTATCAGCGTGTGATTGGACCGGATTTCTAGACTATGTGCGGTTACCTGCGCTACCTGTCCCGCGATCCCGGAAATCACAGTCACATCCTGCGGGTTGCCTACGATGATGTCACTGTGAAATTGCGCCGGATGTTGCTTAACGTCCCATCCAAATGTTTGATAAATTTTCGGCTTTGCAATCGGCATAACGAAACTGCCAAGACTTTGCGCTCGCTGACGGATCCCCGAGCTCTGGGGTATGCCACTAATTTGAGTGGTCTGTGTCAGCCACTTTTCTACCTGGTGCCGTGCAACACTGGCCAAATGTCCCCCGTGGTGGCGAGCTACCATCACCAGAAACAACAGCGCTAACGCGATCACCCAACGACCGCTCATTTTTGCCGGAAACCCGCTTTTACCCGAAGGGTTTGGCGGAGGGAACATTGGCTCCACAAAACATCCCTCCTCACAATGACTTGTCCCGAAATCACTATATGCGAAGGTTTGAGGTTCGATAACGGTTCGGCGAACGTCTCACGAAAAGAAATATAGGGTATTATGAAAGAAAGGGAGGGGCTTAGTGGTGTCGTGGATTGCTCTTGGCATTGCGATTGTTTTCGTGTTTTTGGGCGCTTTAGTCCAAAAACGCCTATTTGAAATGTGGCAGTTGCCGTCCTACTTGCATAAGCGTTGGATCCGCTACCTGATTATGGCATTTGTGGTCATTGCCTTTGGCGTGCCCTCGATGAATGGCTATCTATGGTTAGCACCCATCTATGGATTTGTCCTGGGAATGTTGGGCGGCAAGCAGCAGGCATGGGTCGAAGCTACGAGAGATCGCTAGTACTTTGTCGGCATTCCTGGGCCCGTCATTGGTGAGCGGGGCAACAAACCAAAATCCGAAATCCACGAGCCATCGACAAATCCGGCCCGTAGGACACTGAGGCCTATACGTTCCAACTGTTGTTCCGTCAGGCGCCGTTTGAGGCGCCCTATAGCAGAATGCTGACCCACGAGCACAGGCAATGGAATCAACTGAGGGCCTGCTAAGTCATATCGCTTACCTTCAGTTCGTGTCATCCACAAGGCACGGATGACCGTTTCCGCCACGTCGGCCACGTGAATCGGCCGTAATGCCACCATGGGCAATCTTCCCTGACGCGCCAACCAATTTAGACTGCGAGAACCAGCACCCACCATTAAGTGGGGGCGTATAATCGTAAATTTTAGTTCGGAATGACTCACGATTTCTTCAGCCGTCCATTTGGTTTGCTGAAAATCTGACGGCGCCATCAATCCCGCCCCATAGGCGCTGACATAGATAATTTTATCGACATTCCATTGTCGCGCAATAGATATTGCCCGTTCCGTCCCGCGTTCATGCAAGGCTTGCGGGGACACGCTCCCACCGGGGTAATGACCTGCCAGATGAATTAACGCCGCACAATTCGTTCCCGGAATCTCTGGAAGAGTCGCAGTGTCATCCGCCAAGTCACAAGGTACAGGAATAAAAGGAGAAGTCTCTGCAGGACTTCGGGTAATGCCCAGAACGCGAACACCCGATTGCCATAGCCGCCAAACCACCTCACGGCCTAAAAATCCCGTCGCGCCAGTCATCAGCACCGAAGGCAGATCGTGATATTTTCCGCTAGTCATGCCGTCTTCCTACCTTTTCCCGACCACGATGACTGCCGCGGGATGTTGGGTAACGCTTTTTTTCCAGCCCTTGCAGGCGATGCTCAATGCGTACCAGCATAAAGAATATTCCCAAGAATAGGGCGGCATCAAACGATAATAAGATCAGCACTGCACTCATGCTGTCACATCTCGGTGCCTTTGATCCAGCAATTTAGCCATCGTTGTCGCTCTCCATTTGTTGTAATAATGTCGACCATTGTTTAGGGTGCAGGAGGAAAAACAGCTGACCTTCTGGCTTTACCCACATCAACGGTCCCGACCGACAACAGCCTAAGCATTAGCTGGTGGTCAGACGCACCCCGAGATCAGGTTTCCCCTATGGCAAAGCCAATGCCACCTCGCGCAATACCTCGGCCCCCCGCAACTAACATGCATCCCCGTAACATAGGATAGCATGATAACAATAGGGTCGAAACCGACCCCCTTAAGCCGACGGTTCAAATTCCGGTGGGCGCACGCAAAAATTTCGTACCACTAACTGAGTGACCACCCTTACTGCACTAAACGACAGCCGCTCCTGCAATGAGCCCACCCAACAGCACTAATAGGGTCTGGGCTTTCTCCGACCAGCCCCAGAGATAGGCGGCGATAAACCCGCGCTCGACGTCCACTGGTTTTAAGACTGACAGGGCAATAACCGCTCCCCACAGCAAAATCGCGAGCAGAATCAAAAAATGGCCGCACCGCGTTCGGTCGCAATACGGCATCCGCGCCATCCAAACATCGCCACCGGGCTTAAGAGATGGGGAATCCCCCGCGGCATCATCGCCGTGCCCAATACCACCGCTCCGGTCGAAATCGAAACAGCGCAAACAACCAGCGCACCAGCCACTCCAACCCGTCTTTCAATGCCAACACTATCAGTCCCGCAATAACTCCAATCAGGGCACCGGCTATCACGTCGGTTGGCCAATGCACTCCGACAAACACCCGAGCCACGCTGATGGCCGCGGCAAACAAAAGGCCCCACCAACCGTCGCGAAACCGGGCGTAAAACAATCCCACAGCAAATGCAAAGCTCCCCGCAGCGTGGTCGCTAGGAAACGAGGTATCCGATTTGTGGCTGATCAGTTGATGGACCAAATGTGGCTCCACCACAAAGGGGCGCGGCCGATAAGGCAATAAGTGGGACAAGGCCACATTGATGGCCAACGCCAATATCCCGGCTACGGTGGCGTAGACCACTGCTCGCCGACTGTTATTTTGTCGCAGTGGCGGCCAAAACCACAGCAAAAGAAAAATTACCGCCCACAATTCTGGGGCATATTTCGCCAAAACAATCGCCACATCGTTAAGCACCGGACTAATGGCTGTCCAGCCGTTGACGATCAAAAACCAGTGATGATCGAAGGTTGTGATGGGAAACGTACGCAAGCGTTTAACCCTCCTCGCTTTATTGTTGCGTAACTTTTTTGCTATAAACCACCGGAGTAGCCATAGGCACTGAAGAAGGCGAGGAAGACTTGCGACGCATATACACATTCAATAAGATGCCGATTCCGGCGGAATCCGTTAGAAACGCCGATCCTCCGTAACTCATGAATGGCAGTGGCACCCCAGCCACCGGCATTACCCCAGAAACCATCCCGGCGCTTTCCACCACGTGAAAAGCAAACATCGCGACCACTCCTGCAGCCAGTAACATCCCATATCTATCCCTGGCTTGTGCGGCAATGTAGGTGCCCCGTGCCAACAACAACAGATACGCAAATAACACTGCCATCGACCCGACAAATCCCAATTCCTCCGCAATGACCGCAAAGATGAAGTCGGTGTACGCTTCAGGCAAAAAGCTTAGCTGGTTGGCGTGGGCCCCAAACAATCCTAATCCCCAGGTTCCTCCAATACCCACGGCAATCCGAGACTGAATTACATTGAATCCAGCACCCAAAGGATCTTTGTTGGGGTTCAGAAAGATCAGCAATCGATTCAACTGATATTGATGCATGGGAAGAGGAATATGGATACTATGCACGGTTAGATGCAAATATATCCACAGCACCACCAAGGCAAACCCACCGGGGAAAATCAAAAGCAGTTTCCAAATGGGCACGCCTGCCATAAACAGCATGCCTGCAACAATGGCGACAAACACCAATGCAGTGCCGAGGTCAGGCTGTTTAAGAATCAGCAGCATCGGCAATGCCACATGAAGGAGCGGTGAGATGAGATCACGCCATCGCGACAGCGTTTTTTTCTTCGCCAAGTGGGTGGCTAGCGTAACCACAACCGCAATCTTAGCAAACTCCGACGGCTGCAGTTGAAATGGCCCCACTTGAATCCATCGTTGTGCTCCCAACCGGGTTTGCCCATGGACAATAACCACAGCCAGCAGCAAAACCGAAAGCCAATAGACGTAGGGGCTAAATTTTGGGAAGCGCTCGTAGGGAACCCAGGCAACCACAATTATGACAAAGGTTCCCATCACAAGCCAAATCAGTTGTCTCTTAAAGTAATACAAGCCGTCTGTTGTGGTCGCACTGGCAATGATAAAAAGACTGGAAATCGCAATCAAGTATACGATTGCCAGTGTCATATAATCCAGTTGACGCCAAATTGATGTACGTGAATTCACGGTCTCGGCCCTTTCCTTATGATTCCTTTCAGTATACAAGGAGGGGGCTTAGCGGTCGAGACCATTATAACACCTACTTTGACAACGATTGCCGTTTCACGCTGCGAATCGGTATATTCGCTACCAGCGCCATTGCATCATCATGTCGGGAAAAGTCTACTCGAAATCCCTGATCATCAATATCCATATACTCGGAGATGACTTTCAGCAGATCATTCTTGAGGCTTTCCATCGCTTGCGGCGATAAACTCGCCCGATCATGCACCAGAACTAAGCGCAGACGCTCCTTAGCCACCTCTTTGCTCGCATCGTCACGTCCAAAAACTTTTGCGAACAAATCGAACATGGCTCTCCCCCCTCGGCTCATCCCTTAAACCCCATTAGTTTCCTAAGACGGCCAAAAAATCCCGATTCATCTTCTAGTTTCATCATTGGCACATTTTCACCTTGCAGGCGTCTTACGATGTTCCGATAGGCCTCTCCGGCCCGAGACTGGGGATTGAGTACGGCGGGTTCGCCGCGATTGGTCGACACCACGATGGCCTCATCTTCCGGAACCACACCTAATAGCTCAATCGCCAATATTTCAATCATATCGTCAATATCCATCATATCGCCTTTTTTGACCATATCGGCCCGTATCCGATTAATAATCAAAAATGGTTTATGTTTTTCTTGAGCTTCTAACAGGCCAATAATCCGATCGGCATCCCTGACCGATGAAACCTCCGGAGTGGCCACCACCAAAGCTTTGTCCGCACCCGCCACCGCATTCTTAAACCCCTGTTCAATTCCGGCGGGAGAATCAATCAACACAAAATCGAACTCTTCTTTCATTTGTTCGACCAGATCTCGCATTTGTTCCGGTGAAACTGCGGTTTTGTCACGTGTTTGGGCCGCCGGCAACAAGTAAAGATTCTCGAAGCGCTTGTCCTTGATAAGGGCATGCTTCAACTTGGCGAAGCCTTCCACCACATCAACCAAGTCATAAACAATGCGGTTTTCCAAACCCATCACCACATCAAGATTTCTAAGACCGATGTCGGCATCGATCAAGGCAACCTTATGACCGTCCTTGGCAAGTCCTGCACCCAGGTTGGCGGTCGTCGTGGTCTTTCCTACCCCCCCTTTCCCCGAAGTGATGACAATGGCTTCTCCCATAACCCTAAGCTCCCCCTTATCTGACCAAGCTTCCCAACACACTGTTCTGCCATCGGTCAATGACTAATTGACCCTCACGAATCTCGGCAATCTCCGGTACATCGGGCATTGTCTCTTCGCTCGCGTCCGGGGATCGCGCAATATAATGGGCAATGCGCAATTGCGTCGGATTGAGACGAAAGGCACTGACCATAGCCCGTTCATCCCCCTGAGCTCCCGCATGCGCCAGCCCTCTAAGCCAGCCCATCACGATAATGTCGCCCCCCGCGGTAATTTCTGCCCCGGGGTTCACGTCCCCTAACACCACCACATTACCGTAAAACCGTACATTTTGTCCCGACCGCAGCGTTTTCCGAATTAACAAAGTAGGATGCGTTCGCGCCTCTTCCTCCCAATCACGGACGCTTTTGCGTTCCACCAGTCGCTCCACAAAGGGTTTTGGAGATTCGCTCTTTGTCGCCTCCGGCACTGTTTCAAGATCACGAGCGCGGCGTTTGGATTTGGCTTCCGACGAAGCCGGGGAATCTTGGGCATTCGTCGAGTCCTTGGGTTGCCGTGCCATCAAAACGCCTCCCCCCTATTTACGCCAGCATCTAACACATTCTCTGCCGAGCGCAGAACTCCTGCTCCCAAAGCACTCATTGATGCAAGATTTTGCAACAAAATTATGCTAGAAACAGGCAAAAACCGACGTGGCCCGCTATTGCCCGTCGGAATTTAGCATATCATGTGGTCTACCACAACGTGGCACAAAGCCCCGGCCCTAAGGGTGGTGATATAAGCTCCTTGAGTTTCGCACCCCGAGAACACAGGGTTTTTTCGCCGGCGGTGATGCCGCGAACACTTGCTAGCCCTCACGTTGTCGCCCCTTTCCACTGTGGCGGTTTAA